>LNDT01000028.1 GCA_001464715.1 Bdellovibrionales bacterium Ga0074137
CAGAACGTGGCGACCATCGGGCGAGTAACTTGGATCTTCGTTGTCAGCCATTTTTCCATTCGGCTTTCTCGCCGATGTCAGGCGGATCATGTCGGATCCGTCGGCATTGACGGTAAAGATATCGAAAGCCCCTTTGTCAGATCCAGCGAAGACCAGTCTTTTGCCATCCGGCGACCACCGCGGAGACGAATTGTATTCGCCGGCAATTGTGATCTGTTTAATTCCAGTTCCGTTGGCATTCATCGTGAAAATGTGAGGTCGGCCGTTTCGGTCGGACGAGAAGGCTATTTTCGATCCGTCAGGACTTACGGAGGCCTCGACGTTAAGAGCGCCTCGAGGCCCGTTCGTGATGCGTTCCAAAGTTTTTCCATCGAGCGACATTTTGTAGAGGTCGGGATTCCCTGAGTTCGAAATCGTCAAAAGGATATGTCGGTTTGTCGGAGCAAACGTCGAACCTGAATTGATACCTTTTCGGTACGAGACAAGAAAGCGACGGCCTGTGGATGTGTCGTAAGTGAATAGATCAAGGTTTCGGCGCTTCTCGTTAGCGTGGTAGGCGAACGCCGAATAGGCGACCATTTTTCCATCAAAAGACCATGAAGGCGACTGAGCAATCGATTTGTGAAAAGTGACTTGTTTGGAATTGGCGCCATCCCAATCCATGACGAATATTTCTTTTTGATCAGGCCGTGTGCTTCGCGAGGTTACGATTCGCGAAAGAAACATGCCGCGGCTGCCTGTGAGTTCCTTCAAAACATCATTGGCAAAGGTGTGAGCAATCGTGCGCGCGTCCGAGGTTTTAGCCTTATAGGACTTTCCGAGAACAAGTTTTTGTTGTGAGACATAATAGGTGTACGTGTCGACAATCAAATCATTGCCGCTCACGCGATATCCAACTCGAATCAAGAAGTCGGTACCTATTTGTTTCCAACTTTCAAATTTGAAGCCGCCCTCCTCCTGTGGAGTTGGTTTAAGGCCCATCTTCGAGACGTCTTCGACGTAGGCGGCCGGCTTGATCATTTCAAAATAGCCACTGGTTTCCATATCATTTCTAAAAACGTCGAAAAGATCTTTACCGACTTTGAGATGAGCGGGACTTCCGCCAGCAACGCCGCTGTACTGAAAGGGCGGAAGAGCTAAAAGGCTCTTTTTAAAGTTCGCATCAGTGATTCGAATGTAGGCGCCACCCGAGGAGCCAGACGAAGCTTCGGACTCTTGAGCCATAGATTTTGAAGTGCCCATCAGGGCTGTTGCAGAAAAAACGAGGCTCAGTCCAAAACGTGAAAAGCGATTCATAGCCATCTCCTTGCGCTGTCGATATCGCAGTTAGTGTCGCTTAGATCGGGGGACCTCGTCACTTCAGTTTGAGTCGAAAGTCGAGGATGTTGGTAACGTGGCGTTTTATCTGAATCCGCTGGGCTCGAGGTCGAGTTCAACGCCCTGATTTTCAAGAATGCCTTGCAGCGATTCTGGCGGTGCCGACAAAGGCTGGGCGCCGTCGATGGCAGTCAGTGCCGATTCGTCGAAAACATTGTTGCCGGAGGACTGAACGATCGACTTTTTCAAAATATTTCCGCGACTGTCGATCAAAACAACCACGCGGACTCGCAGTTTCGCCGTCGCCAAAAATTTGGGTGGTCGCCACTGGTTTTTGATTCTCGCTTCGAGCTCGTCGAGATACTTCGCGTGATCGAGACGTGTCAGACCCGAAAGTGAGTTTCCTTTTGAAAGTTGATTTCCGCGAACAGCAGCCTGAGCCTCTTTGACATCTTTGAGAGCTTTGTTGGCCGCCTCGGCACGAGCTTGACGATCGAGACGCGCCATTGCTTCAAGGCGTTTCAATGCGGCCGTCTGGTCTTTCTTTTGCTGTTTTGGATCGGGCTTCGTCGGCTTCAGTACGACGGGTTCTGTTTTTTTAGGAGCTTCTTTCGCGATTTCCTTAATGGGCGGAGGGAGATCTTTGGTCGTCGCTTCTGTAGCCGCTGTTTCGGGAATCGGTGTTTCTACAATCGGCGGAAGGACTGCGGCTTTTTCTGGAAGTCCGACAATATCGACGCGAATCGCACTCTCAAGCCTGAGGGGTTCCGTCGGAAAAATATAAGCGCGGACAGTGAGGATAAGAATCAGCACGACGTGCGCGATCGCCGATTTGACGAGCGCGCTTTTGATGTCAGTGCTTTCGCTCACGTCCTGCATGGCCATTTTCCTAGAGGCTCTTCGGCATAGTTACGAGACCAATATTGCTAATACCGGCCGCTCGAATCTCGGCCATCGTCTCGGCGACAAAGCCATAGTCGACGCTTTTGTCGGCTTGTAAGTAAATCTGCTTATTGGGCCGTTTTTCAAAAATTGCTGTGAGACGCACGCGAAGATCCGCCGTCGGAATCGGAGTGCCGCCCACAGTAATTTTGCGAGCTTTTGTAATCACCAGTACAAAAGGCTCTTCGGACGTCGATACTCCGGAAGCGGCCGTTTCTGGAAGTTCGATTTCAAGCCCTTGCTGCATCATGGGCGCTGTGATCATGAAGATGATCAACAAGACCAACATGACGTCGACAAGCGGAGTGACATTGATTTCGCTCATAACGGCACGACTGCCGCGACCACCATTTGAGCTTCCGCCAGACATTCCCATATCAGTTTTCTTTGAAGAAGTTGCGTTTAGCCACGTTCAAAAAGTCGGAACCGAAGCTTGCGACTTCCATCTCGATCTTTCGCACACGGCCGACAAAGTAATTGTAGCCAGCCACTGCCGGTAGCGCCGCAAAAAGACCAACAGCTGTGGCGAAAAGAGCTTCCGAGATACCCGGCGCCACCACCGCGAGGCTCGCTGATCCGCTAGAAGCAATGTTTTGAAAGGACGTCATAATTCCAATGACGGTTCCAAGCAGACCGATGAAAGGCGCTGTACTTCCGACCGTCGCAAGAAAGCTGAGATTCGCTTCGGCTTTTGCGATTTCAGAGTCTGTCGACTTGCGCAACGTGCGTTCAAGGTTGTCGAGCCCAGTGAGGCGCGTTCCCGCGTTGGATCCGATATCGCCGCTGTTGGCGCCCAGAGTTTTCTCTGCGATTCGTTGAAGCTCTTGAAAAGCCGCTGTGAAAACTCGGGCGACATTTGAATTTTCAAAATCTTTCGCGCGAGCTCCCATGTCCTCGAGCGACTGAGACTTCCAAAATGCCTCGACGAAAAGTTCGTTCGCCGTTTGCATGAGTGAAAGCTGGCGGCGCTTTGTAATAATGATGGCCCAAGAGATCACGCTGAGAGCGATCATGAGAAACAACAAGCCTTGCACAACGGGGCCGGCCCCAAGCACTCCGTCGATAATTCCTGTTTTAACTGCGATTTTTGGCGCTGCTGCCACGATGAAGCTCCTTCATGAACATGTTGGCATTAGCGTATTCTTGTAAAGCGCTGAGAATCAAACAGCGCTGCGAAATTTTAGATCTTTTCTTGGTTCAAGAGTGCGTCGAAAACATCTCGTCCCTCGACAAGCACGCCATCGTAGTTGGCTTCAAAGAGCTCTTTTGCGCTTTCGAGGCTGCGCGCAGGACCTGCATAGCGCCGAAGTCCGCGACGATGCGCTTCACCTAAAGTTGCGGCTCGCTTTCGAACCACCATCGCGCCGCTACGGCGTTCCTCTTGATCAGAGATGACCAAATCAGACTTTAAGTTGACCAGCTCCTCGAGACCAAAATTTGCCAGGACCTCAATTTGAATGAGAGCCGATTGGCTGGAACCAAAAAGACCGCGCGGCTGACCCTCGCGAAGCTCTTTCAGTGTGCCGTCGCTTTCGGCTTGCAGGGCCACATTGTCGAGCGAAAGAGGCTTTGAACCGTCGCCCCAGATTTCGAGAATTTTGTTCGAAAGACCGGGCCGACGACTGATCAGATTTAAGACGACCGGAACGGCCTTGAGGTGGGGATAAAACTCGGAGAGCTCGAAGAGTCCTGCCGATTCACATTCGGCTCGCGACGAAATTTCAATCGGTTTGCCTTTCATTGCGCCACCCGGAAGTAAATCTGTGCGCGCAACGACCAGCTGATTTTCGCCACCCAAATGTACATCCAGCCAAAGTCCCGAAGTGATCGTATTGTTTTTCCGGACAGCAAGAGCGGCATCCGCAGGAGTTTGAACGCGCAGAAGTACGAGACGGCGCCCACCCTCGTGAGCAGTTGTCGTGAAGCTGTGCTCAAAGGGTGTTTTAATCGGCTTATTTTTCGCCTTGGAATTCAGATATAACCACGTCCCAGAAATGGCGGTAAACAGGCTGAAGAAGACAACGAAAATGGAACGAAGACTTTGGCTCACCTGTTCTAAGACCCCATTCTAATTCAGGAAAACGAAAACCGCAGTACCGTTTTAAAAATCCCAAATAAGACTTAAAAAGACCGAGATGAATTGCCCTTGATGCTGTTTTCGATTAGTTTTCATCTCGGAGCGAAATTATGAACCGAATTCATCGAAAAGTCGAGTACGCATTGATCGCACTTAAGCACATGCGCGCCAAAACGCCTGGTGAGCTTACGACAGTCAAAGAAATGTCGAGCCTCTACGGTTGTCCTCACGATGTTTTAGCTCGCGTTCTCCAAACATTGGCAAACCGGTCGATCCTTGTTTCTGAGCAAGGGGCCCACGGCGGATACGCCATCAGTAAGGATCTTCATCGTGTTACATTCTACGATCTCCTCGAGATGATACTTGGACCGCTGGGTGTCGCCCGTTGTCTGCACGAAGCCGAAGAGGGGGCCTGCGACCTTCGAAACACGTGCAACATTGTTTCTCCGATTCAACTACTCAATCGCAAAATGGCGGAATTCTACCGAAACCTGTCCGTGGCAGAACTGATCGAAGCCGGCCGAGGCGGAAGCGCGCAGAAGCCGCCAGCTGTGACTTTAGGGGCCGATCGCGCCGTGGGGTTTGAGCAATGAGCCAACAGCTGCCCGATCTCGAGTATAAACATGGTTTTGTGACCGACATCGAGACCGATGCGATCGCGAAGGGTTTGAGCGAGGACACGATTCGGCTCATATCCTCTAAAAAAAATGAACCTGCGTGGATGCTTGATTATCGTCTTAAGGCCTACAAGCTTTGGCTGACGATGAAAGAGCCCGAGTGGGCAGATCTGAAATATACGAAAATCGATTACCAAAATATTATCTATTACTCGGCGCCCAAAAAAGCACCCGAGAAAAAACAATCGCTGGATGAACTCGATCCGGAGTTATTAAAAACGTTCGAGCGCCTTGGCATTCCTCTTTCAGAACAAAAACGAATTTCAGGCGTTGCCGTCGACGCCGTATTTGATTCGGTTTCTGTTGGAACAACTCATCAGGCCGAGCTGGCTCGTCATGGTGTTGTCTTTTGTTCTATTTCGGAAGCTGTTCACACACATCCCGAGCTTGTAAAAAAATATCTCGGATCTGTGGTTCCAACCAGTGACAACTTTTTTGGTGCCTTGAACGCCGCCGTGTTCACCGATGGATCTTTTGTTTATATCCCAAAGGGCGTGCGGTGCCCTCTCGATCTATCGACATATTTCCGAATCAACGCGTCTGAAACAGGGCAGTTCGAGCGAACTCTGATCATTGCGGACTCGGGATCCTTCGTAAACTACCTAGAGGGTTGCACGGCGCCTCAAAGAGATGAAAATCAGCTTCATGCGGCCGTCGTTGAGTTGGTTGCGATGGACGATGCCGAGATAAAGTATTCGACGGTTCAGAATTGGTACACGGGCGACAAAAATGGAATCGGCGGAATCTACAACTTCGTCACGAAGCGCGGAAAATGCCAGGGCAAGAACTCTAAAATCTCGTGGACTCAGATTGAGTCGGGATCGGCTATCACTTGGAAATATCCCAGCTGTATTCTTCTTGGTGATGGTTCACAGGGTGCCTTCTATTCTGTCGCTCTCACGCATGATCACATGCAAGCCGACACCGGCACGAAGATGATCCACATCGGGAAAAATACCAAGAGCACCATTTTGTCGAAGGGAATCTCGACGGGGCACTCAAAGAATAGCTACCGAGGGCAAGTCAAGATCATGCCGTCGGCTGAAAATGCTAGAAACTACTCGCAGTGCGATTCCATGCTTGTTGGCGGCAACGCGTCGGCCAACACGTATCCCTACATGGAAGTGAAGAATCGAACAGCGACTCTTGAGCATGAGGCGACGACGTCTCGTATCAGTGAAGACCAGCTCTTTTATCTTCAGTCCCGTGGTCTTGATAAAGAGGCGGCAATATCAATGCTCGTGAATGGATTCTGTAAAGATGTCTTCAAACAACTGCCGCTCGAATTTTCTGTCGAGGCTGTGAAGTTGATTGAAATGAAACTTGAAAACTCGGTGGGCTAATGGCCCCAAAGAAAGCGTGAGATGGCCGTCGAACAAGTTCTGTTAGAAGTAAAAGACCTCCATGTCGATATCGGCGACAAACCGGTATTGAAGGGCATCAATTTGACCGTACGCCCTGGAGAAGTGCACGCGATCATGGGACCCAACGGTTCTGGGAAGTCGACGCTGTCAAAAGTTTTGGCGGGGCACCCCGACTACAAAGTCGTTTCCGGGACAGTGAGGTACGAAATTAATTTTTCGATGAAGAATCTTTTGGAGATGGATCCCGATCAGCGCGCAAAAGAAGGTGTCTTTTTGGCGTTTCAGTATCCCGTGGAAGTGCCAGGCGTAACAAATGAGATTTTCTTAAGAACTTCGTTCAATGCGATTTGTAAACACCAAGGTGTCGAGGAGATGAGCGCACCGCAGTTTGCGACCTTCTTGAAGTCGAAACTCGAACTCGTCGAGATGGATCCTAAATTTCTCGAGCGTGGCGTGAATGTCGGATTCTCCGGTGGCGAGAAAAAGCGAAATGAAATTCTGCAAATGGCCGTACTGTCGCCAAGACTGTCGCTTTTGGACGAAACGGACTCGGGCCTCGACATCGATGCGCTTCGCATTGTTGCCGGCGGCGTGAATAAATTGAAGAACAGCAACAATGCGACAGTTCTTGTGACGCACTATCAGCGACTGCTCGATTACATCGTTCCGGACTTTGTTCACGTTTTGGCCGATGGAAAAATCATCGAGACAGGCGACAAGACATTAGCTTTGAAGCTTGAGGAAAAAGGTTATGACTGGCTCCTCCACTGAAGCGGTAAAACAGCCGACGCTCGCTCATGCGGTTTCGCCGCAATGGACGGCTTTGCTTGAAGCTGCAAGTTCAAGCGCGCTTCGTTTTTCTTCGCAACCAGAGCACTGGTGGACGCTTCAAGCCGATCGACTTCGATCTCAGTGGACGGTCTCGGGGCTTCCGACAATGAGACTTGAAAGCTGGAAGTACACAAGTCTCGTTTCTCTTCACGAAAAGCCACGCATCGTGCAAGACGCCGTGCTGACAGTCAACGCGCCTGGCGGTGTCCTTGTTGCGCGACTGTCTGATCTTAAGGCAAGGGCCGAAAAAGATCAGTCTGTCGGTCCCGTCGAAAAGTTAAAGGCACTTTTTTTAAAGAAGAGCGATGTTGAGTTCGAGAATATCGCGCGCAGTATGGTCGCCGATCCTTACGTTATTATTATTCCAGCCGGATTTAAGGCCGAGGCGCCGATTGAATTGAGCTGGGAAAGTTCTTCGAAGGAAAGCTGGGGTCATGGAGTTGTCGGCATTCTTGCCGGCGAAAATACCGACGTGTCGATTGTCGAAAGCTATGGTCAGGGATCTTGCGCCATGACTCTGGCGACATTTGTCGATGTCGCTCCTGGAGCCAAAGTCGGCCATTTACGGCTTCAGCGAGGCGTTGGTGCCGATGCCGTGATTGCAAGTGCGCGCGTCGAAGTTGGTCTCGGAGCGGCGTACGAGACTTCGCAGGTTTCGTTTGGTGCCGAACTTTCGAGAGAAAATCTTATTGTCGAACTTGTGGGAGCGTCGGCACAGACGACAGTCGACGGCGTGTACATTGGCCGAGGGCGCCAGATTTTGGATCATCACACCGAGCTTGTGCATCGCGTGGGTCAGACAAAGAGTGCTCAAGTCTATAAGGGAATTCTTTCCGACGAGTCGCGCGGCATTTTTAATGGTCGCATTGCGATTTCAAAAAATGCTTCAGGCTCGGATTCATCTCAGATGAATCGCAATCTCTTACTTTCCAAGAAAGTCGAAATCGATACGAAGCCACAATTGGAAATCGATAACGACGACGTAAAAGCCGCGCACGGGGCGGCGATTGGTCGCCTGGATCCCGAACATGTTTTCTATCTGCGTTCCCGAGGAATCGAAACCAGTGAGGCGATCGAAATTTTGTCGCGCGGTTTTGCTTTTGAAGGAGTGGCGCGCCTGACTTCGGACTTGCTTCGATCGCGCGGGACTGAGGCCATTGAGGCGGGACTTCGGGGGCTCTCATGGGAGTCTCTATGAAATTTGAATTGGCTCAAGTTCGATCCGAAATACCTCAGCTCGCTGTCAAAGTCCGAGAACGCGATCTTGTGTATCTCGACAATGCCGCCACGACACTGAAACCAAAGTCGGTGATTGATCGTTTGAGCCAGTACTACCTTGAAGAAGTGGCGAACGTTCACCGTGGCGCTCATTGGTTGGCAGAAAATGGAACCGGTCTTTATGAAAATGCAAGGCAGACAGTCGCAACATTTATCGGTAGTGAATCGCCCGCCGACATTGTTTTCACGCGGGGAACGACGGAATCTTTGAATCTTGTCGCTCAGTCCCTGGTTCTCCTTGGACAGCTTAAAAGTGATCATCAGAACCGCGGTCTCGTTGCGGGCGACGAAGTGTTTGTTACGGAACTTGAGCATCACTCGAACATCGTCCCTTGGCAGTTGGCTTGTGAACGAAGCGGAGCAAAGCTTCGCGTTATTCCGGTCACGGACGATGGAGAAATCGATCTTCAGTCGTTTAGGAAACAAATCTCGGCGAAGACAAAGATCGTTGCTTTTTCATGCTGCTCCAACGTGCTTGGAACTATCACCAAGCCGTCTGATGTTGTCGCTATTGCGAAGTCGGTTGACGCTATCGTTGTTGTCGACGCGGCTCAGATGGTCACGGCCGAAAAGATGGAAGTCTCGTCGTGGGGTGCAGACTTCGTCGTCTTTTCTGGTCACAAGATTTTTGCGCCGTTCGGTATTGGCGTTCTGTGGGCTGCGAAAGGTTGGCTGGATATATTGCCGCCCTACCAGGGCGGGGGAAGTATGATTGATTCCGTAACGTTTGAGAAAACGACATGGGCCCATGCACCTCAAAAATTCGAAGCAGGAACACCGAACGTCGGAGGCGCTGTCGCCTTGGGACGTGCCATTGAATGGTTTCACTCGCACGGTAGTATCGAGGCCATGGCGCACGCAAAAAATCTTGCGGAAGAAGCGCGGCGCGAACTCGCTCGAATTCCCGGGCTTCGAATTTACGGAAATCCTTCCGTCAGAACGTCCGTTGTGTCGTTCAATCTTGACGGAGTTCATGCGAGCGATCTTGGAACGCTGCTGGATCAGCAGGGAATTGCAATTCGTGCGGGCCATCATTGCTGTCAGCCGCTGATGAAGCGACTTGCTTGCGCGGCCACGGCGCGCGCGTCATTTTCAATTTACAATCAGATGAAAGATGTGGAAGCCCTTGTCGCCAGTGTGCGGAAGGCAAAGGAAATACTGTTATGATGACTACTGACACAGTTTTAATTCGCGTTCAGCCGACGCCCAATCCAAATGCTCTCAAATTCGTTATGAATGCTCCTGTCAAAATCCAAGGCAAGGCGACGTTTTCAAAACCGTCGGAAGCCGGAGGGTTGCGTTTGGCGGAAGATCTTTTTGTCGTCGATGGCGTTCGTCAGCTTCATTTTTTTGAAAATGTTGTGACCGTTACTCACGCAGAAGATGCGGATGTCGACACCCTTCAGCTTGAAATCAAAGCTGTTTTGCAAACTCGAATGCCGGCGCATGATCCGAATTTTTTGATGGAAGAAGAGAAGAAGCAAGTCGACCGATCGAATTTGCCCAAGGACCTTCAGCGCATCGAAATGATTCTCGACGAGACGGTGCGCATGCATCTTCAGGGCGATGGCGGAGATCTTGAAGTTCTAAAATACGAAAATCATAAGCTCGAAGTTCGTTACCAGGGTGCCTGCGGTACCTGCCCAAGTTCGGTGGGCGCTACACTGGACGCCATTCAGGGTATTCTTCGCGAGCAGTTCGACCCTGAGATCGAAGTCCTTCCGGTCATGTAATCGGTCGGCGGCTGAGTAAGTGCCTACTGAATGACTGTTTGGCCCCTGAGGAAGGGCTCGGGCGCTTTGCGATTTTGTCCCGATTTTAATTCTTTCAGTTCTGTTGGCGTCGCTTCATCGAATTGAGCGACCTGGCCTCGGGGCTCCGAATCAACAATTTTAAATACATGTAAAACGATGGGTTTCGGATTCGATGCCTCACGCTTCAGTAAAAGCTGCAGCTCATGAGTTTCGCCCGCGGCGAGATCGGGAACGGCGCCCACAACTTGTCCATCGGCGATGCGATAGCCCTCGGGAAGAATCCAGGAAAATTCATGGCCGACGACGGCGCGCTCGGCCTTTAGGGTTCCGCGAAGTTGAAGTTCACCCGGATTCGGACCTGGTTCGCCTGCGATTTCAACCGAAAATGTTCCCGTCACTTTTCCATGCAGTTCGCCATCGAGATGGGCTTGCGAGTGTGTGTCGATCCGACTTTTTTTAAGAACATCGGCACGCAAGGGCGGAGTCATAGCTGATGCAGGTCCACGAGTGGCGTCGTTGGGATGTCTCACGCTCCAAGTAGCGCCGACGACGACAACAGCTGCCGTCAAGGTGACCGCGATCCGTGAAAGTAGCGACGGATATTTTTTTGGACTTTCAGACATGCTCGCTTCCTTCGTCACAATTCGCTTTTGGTGTCATGGCATCGGGCACACAGTGCCGCCATTTAAGAGTAACACGTAGTCTGTCTTGGCTCCGGCACGAACCGAAGTGTCGGCCTGCACATTCAACATGTAAGTCCCGGCCGGAAGTGATGACGAGACTTTTTCATAGCCGTAGGTCGACATAAGTCCAGCAGGTCGCGAGGGACAGCTGTTCACCGATCGGAACGGATTTGACTGTTCAGACTGGTCTCCTGAAGACGGGCATCCGTCGCCGGAAAAAGCTGACGTGAGAACCATGTCTGAAGATCGGCCCAAGACATACCTTGTCCGGTAGAGATAAAAATCCAAGTCCGGAGGGCTTCCGGGGTCTTTGGAATAAAACAGTTCGAAGTTCACGCGGCCACCGGGATGATCGAATCTAAAAAAGTCGTTATTGCGGAATTGGTCAGAGGTGGCGAAAGATCCATTGTCTCCGGGGCTTCGAACCGGAGTCATTTCAATCGGCGCCGTCGAACAGTTCGATGCGGCGACCGAAAACGGCGTCGCGTAAACGGAGAATCCAGGAACTTGTTCTTCGTTCAGGCGAAGCGACGACCAGCTCTCCACGGATCCGAGCGACGTTTGAATGAAATGAAATCGACCGACAGTTTTGAAAGGGTCATTCACATTTTTCATTCCGACAGAGGGAGCCACGATGACTCGCCAAATTTCGGCGAATCGACTGACACCGCCTGGGCTCTTGATAACGTCCCAAAGCATGCGACTGATCGCAAACTCTCTGAAGTTTCCTTCACCAAGAGCCCCTTGCGTAGGGACGTCGTTTGCAGGTCGCCCGCTGGGGTCGATGGATTCGTCAAAGTAGGTTCCTGCGCAAGCCGATGTGCAATCCGGCGTTCCGTAGGTATCTCGGTAAACGGGATTTCCAGTGACTGCCGCCTGGAAGAAATTGGCCCAGCCTTCGCCCCAAGCGAGTCTTGGATCAATAATCGAGTCGCCGTTGTGACTTCCGCCAGGTGAATCAGGGCGACCAAACGCATCTTCAAGAAAGTGAGCGTACTCATGAAGGATGACAGAGTTATCGAAATGATCCATGTCACTTGAAGTGACGTTGCCGCTTTGACCCCCTTGCAGGTAGAGCTCGCGTCGACCAATCAGATAGAAGCTGATGGACCCGGTACTACCGATGTAGACCGACGGACTTAGGCCGGCTGACCAGTAGACTTTGACTAAGGGAGCACCGACGAACGGAATGCAACTCGCGAAGAAAGCGGGATCACCGCTTCTGTCGCAGTTTCCTGTTTCGGCTCGCAAAAAGTCCTGAGCCTCTAGAAGCTGATCGAGGATGTTGAATGCGCCTCCAAGAAGATCTCCTCGGACCGTGGCCCGCAGCAGTGGCGCTTCTGAGTTGACTGTCGTTGGGACTTCCACGCGAAGCGAGTGCTGTAAGTTTCCCGTTGGTGTATCCAGAATATACGCCATGTTTCGCGAGTTGCTTGCACGCGAACGAACCTCGACCGAATAGGATCCCGAGTTCGCCGGCAATTGGAATTGATACGAGCCTTCTTCATCAGTCTCTGCGCACTGAATGATTTCACCATTAGCGTTGATAACTGCGATCTCGGCGAAGCGGATCGGACGTGGATCCGCATGTGTCGAGGTGATTGTGAGGCCGATAAGATTTGTCATAGTGGCGGGAGTGCGACGTGCTGAATCCGTGACGATGAGCTGAGAGGAGCCATAGGCGAAGTACCGGGCATCTGTGTTGATGGCGGATTTAAGTTTTGAAACCACGTCGCGCTGACCACTGCTTCCCGTCAGCGAACTTTCAACGGCAAAGGTGTGCTCATTGACTCTCAGCGAGTAGGTCCTGGCTACTGGCGCGATCTGAGAGTCGACATTAAAGACCACTCCGCTGTCGCTGGCAGCCCCGTTTCCATTGATTCGATATTCAAAAACGGCGCGACCAGAGATCACAACGTTTGGTGCGAAACTGCGCGAGGGAAGATAGGGGCAATACGCGTCGATTCCGCGGCTTGAGTAGCTAGATGACTGATTGACCTGTGTGTTCGAACACGCAGTCAGAAGTCCAAGAAATAGCGAGATTGCGAACCCGAAGAAACGATAAGGCATCGTTTTCGTTATCGGTGGCCTCGACGCGGACATTGACCCGACTGGACGGACTTGCTTAGCTAAAGAAGATGGAAAAAGGATTCAATTCAGATTTGACGGTCAGCGGAGTCGCGTACCACGTCCAGACCGAAGACTGGGGTTTTGAAAACCCATTTCTCGTCACGCGTGTTTACCGCAGCGGAGCAGTCTTGGAGTCTGTCAAAACACCCTATTCCGACGTCCTGCGGACTCGAAACGCGTTCCTTCTTCTAAGAAATCGGGCGGCAATGTCAGAGGCGTTGCGCGACGCCATGCAATCTCAGCATCAAAAAGTACTGGCGGCTCTCGGGCAAGAATCTGGACCTCGACAATCTCTCTAAAGCGCGATCTGGACCGCAGATCTAGGCGTAAGACTCGAGCGTTATTGCCCAGTTCTACGTAATCTAGAGAGATGATCTCTTTCTCGCATGTCTACAAAACGTACCGTGGCAACGAAGGTCGCGAAAATCACGCCCTTCGCGATGTAACTCTTGAAGTGGAAAAAGGTGAGTTTGTTTTTATGACCGGGCCCAGCGGCGCCGGCAAGACAACTCTCTTTCGGCTGCTTTCGGCTTTCGATCGACCAAGCTCAGGACGAACTTCTGTTGGCGGCTACGATATAGCGACGATCACCGCAAAAGAGCTTCCGTTTTTTCGACGGCGCATCGGTGTTGTGTTTCAAGATTTTAGACTTCTGCGGGATCGTACGACATTCGATAACGTTGCCCTGCCGCTTGAAATATTGGGAGAGCGCCGCGCGAATATCGAGCGTCGAGTTCTTGAATGTCTTGCGAGCGTCGGCTTGGACGACAAGAAGGATGAATACCCCGATCAAATGTCGGGGGGCGAGCAGCAGCGGATGGCCATTGCGCGCGCGCTTGTGCACCGACCGGGCCTTATCATCGCTGACGAGCCGACGGGAAATCTTGATCCTGCGATGTCGCGCGAAGTGATGAGACTTTTTGATCGCGCCAACGCGCAGGGAACGACAATATTTATTGCGACTCACGATCACGAGATGGTCCGACGGGCTGGTAAGCGCGTCGTCGAAATTAATCGTGGACAAATCCGCGAACAGCGACCCGAGACATCAGAACTTTCCTTGGAGGGCACATGGCCATCCATGACGACGTAAAAAGTATATCTCGATCTTGGCGTCAACATTTCGGACTTCAATCGGCGACTGTAATCGTCTTAACGGCAACGTTTTCAGTGGTGATTTTCATTCTGTCGACGGCGCTCAATTTTCAACGAGTTCTTGCAGTTTGGGGCGAGCAAGTTCAAGTCTCGGCGTATCTTGAGGACGACCTCGACGAACGAGGAATCGCCGCTCTTAAAGCGTCCATCGAACAGCGACCTGACGTCGCCGGTGTCGACTTCATTTCGAAGGAAAAAGCGGCTCTCACTTTTCGTGATCAGATGGCGAGTTATGCTCCGGACTTAATGTCTGATTCAGAGTTTGCGACGCCATTTCCTGCCAGTTTTCAGATACGTCTGAAGGAAGTTTCGAACGAAACGGCGCAGGTTCCGGCCCTTGAAAAACTGGCGCGAGAAATTCAAAAAACAGACGGCGTCGAGGATGTCAGTTACGGACAAAGCTGGGTCCGAAACTATTCATCTTTTGTCGGCGTGATGAAGTCGTTGGGACTTCTGCTGGGGTTCATTTTACTGGTCGGAAGTCTTTTTGTGGTCGGGAATTGTGTTCGAACACTCGTGTCCGGTCGGAAAGAGGAGATTGAAATTCTGGAACTCATCGGGGCGACGTCCCCAAATATCCGACGACCCTATATCGTCGAGGGAATTTTGTTGGCCTCCGTGTCGGCTCTTTTTGCGCTTGGACTGAATGTTGTTGTTTACGGCTGGCTCATTGAGGTCATGAAAAGAAGTTTGGCTTTCGCCCGAATGGCGCAGGAGTTCAGTTTTCTGTCGCCACTTCAAGCGGGACTTGTGATTTTGACCGCGTGCGCTTGGGGTGCGGTCGGCGCTTGGCTCACTGTGCGGTCTCTGAACTCGGGCTGGGCAGCTGCCCGCGGGATCCGTGCGTGATTCGGTCCTTTGAGCGAAGCCTCATTGTCCTCTCCGTTCTCATCTCCACTTTCTTTGGAGTGACAGGCGGCGCCGCGGTCGACGCATCAGCGGACTCTGCAACACAAGATCTTGCGGCAACCATTCGCGAAACCAAAGAAGTTATCAACGAGGCTGAATCCGAGCGTCGTCGTATTTTAGGTTCACTGTACGCGATCAACCTTCGCATGAAGAAGATTTCCAAAGACAAGAGTGAGCTCACCGACGACCTTATTCAGTCGCAAGATGCGGTAGAGCGTGTTGTCATCGCGATCCAAACTTTAGAAGCGCAGATTTCTAAGCAGCGAATAAGTTTGAAGAGTCGTCTCCGAGCCCTCTACAAAATTTCCGGCGAGTCATTTATTGGCGCTATTTTTTCCTCTCAAAATGCCTATGAATTCGATTCAACTTTGCGAAACTTAAAAATTATATCAGACAACGACTTTCAAATGATTCGTTCCTACCGCGAAAACCTAAGGACCCTTGCCAAACAGCGATTGCGGCTTAAGTCCCAAGTAGAAAAGTTGCTGTTGGTCGAAAAGCGTATTCAACGTCAAGAAAAGCTTTTGTCACAAGAGCACCTTGCAAAGTCGAATTTGGCCGCCTCGATCGAAAAGAGCACACGACAGAGAATTTCCGAAATTCATCGTCTCCGAAAAAATCATAGTGCAGCCGATGCCGAGATCGCGCATCTGCTCAAGCCATCGATGTACGAAAAGAAAGGATCCCTCGCGGCGCCAGTGGGATCCGGCGTTATCAGTAAGGACTTTGGTCTGCATGTTGATCCGGTTTTCAAATTCCGCATGAGTCACAAAGGATGGCAGATCAAGGTCCCATCTAGAACAGCTGTGGTCTCCACTGACGAGGGCCGCGTAGTCTTTGTCGATCACCTTGAAGATCATGGAAGAACTCTGATCGTAGATCATGGCGACCACTACTACTCCGTCTACATTGGGCTCAGCTCTGCGCGTGTCGTGGTCGGGGATACGGTCTCTCGCAACCACATTCTTGGTCAGGTCGACGGCGAGCTTTACTTTGAAATTCGACATTTTTCTGAACCGGAAAATCCGGCGTCCTGGATATCAGCGAAAAGTTCACTTTTGGCGCAAAAAGGCAGAAACTTGAGCATGCCAGTGAGTGAGCGACATGCACGGGCGAACATTCAATAGGGGAATAACCTCATGGCAATTCAAAATCACAATCCAAACAAAAATCCGCGCCCCGTTCTGACGATCGTATTTCTTGTGACCGTGGGGTTGTCGGGTTTTCTTCTTGGCGCTATTTCTGCCAACAGCACTTTGGCCTACGCCAAAGAGCGCTACGCTGATCTTCAAATTTTTACGAAAGTGCTTAATCTCGTTCAGCAATATTACGTCGAAGAAGTCGATATGAAAAAGCTGATCTACGGCGGCGTGAAGGGCATGCTTTCGGAGCTCGATCCTCATACAAACTTCTTGCCCCCAGAAGTTTACAAAGAATTTGAAAATGAAACGAGCGGAGAGTTCGGCGGCCTTGGCATTGAAATCACCCTTCAAAACGACATCCTTACCGTCATCGCACCTATTGAGGACACACCGGCTTGGGAAGCTGGAATTCAGGCCGGCGACAAGATTGTCGAAATCAACGGTGAATCCACAAAGGGATTAAGTCTTGCTGAAGCCGCACAACGCATGCGCGGAAAAAAAGGCTCCAAAGTTCGAATGGGAATTTTTCGCGAGGGCTTTGATAAGCCGAAAGACTTCGCCATCTCTCGCGGCACTGTGAAGCTTAAGTCCGTCAAATTTACCGAGCTCAATGACGGTTATGGATACATTCGCTTAACAAGCTTCATTGAAAATTCAGCGTCAGATTTTGAACGCGTGCTGAAGGAAATGCAGAAGAAGCCAAAAGGAATCAAAGGTTTGATTGTCGACGTCCGGAGAAACCCGGGCGGCCTCTTGGATCAGGCTGTAAAGATTAGTGATCTTTTCCTCGAAGAGGGAACTATCGTCAGCACGATCGGCAGAAACAAACTCGAGAAAGAAGTTTTATACGCGAAAAAAGAAGGAACTTATTCAGGTTTCCCAGTGATCGTTTTGGTCAACGAATACTCTGCGAGTGCCTCAGAGATCGTTGCGGGAGCTTTGCAAGACAACAAGCGCGCTTTGATAATGGGTCAGCAAACCTTCGGCAAAGGAAGCGTGCAATCTGTGGTGAAGCTTGGCGACGGCTCGGGCTTGAAGTTGACTGTGGCGAGGTATTACACGCCCAGCGGAAGTTCGATTCAGTCGGTCGGAATTACTCCAGACGTTGCCGTCGAAGACGTTGACCCAGAGCAGTTTAAAAAAGCAATTATTCGACGAGAGGTTCGCCGCGAGCAAGATCTTGGCGGGCATTTACTGAGCGACAAAGAAAAAGAAACCAAGAAGTCTGATGCTGCCGGAGCGATGAACTATTGGTTCAAGCAAGAGTCAGCAAAAAAAGCGAACCTCTCGCCGCGCGAAAAACTTCTTCACGACGATTTCCAGGTTCTTCAGGCTTACAATTATTTAAAGGCCTGGAAAGTTATGGAAAAATTTGGACCTCTTCCCGAGTCGCCAGCGAAGAAATAGGCGCGTGATACAAGCGCTGTAAAGTTAACAGCCCATTTTCCCCTGAAGAAAACGCCCTGTTTCTTTATAATTTGACTCTTCAGTTCGTCGGTCGGCATAAACCGTCCATGATAGAGCGCACACTGCATCAAAAGTCTTACGTCGAAATTTTGAGAAGTGAACTTGAGCGCCGCCATCAGGCGCACCCGCGCTACTCGATGCGAGCTTTTGCCCGTGACCTCAGCATCAGTCCGGCGCAGTTGAGCTTGGTCCTCAACGGAAAAAAAGGAATCTCAGAGAAAGCCGCATTGAAGATTGCCGAGCGCCTCTCACTGACCGAAGCCGAGAAGCAAGTCTTCTGTGATCTCGCGATTGTGTCGGATTCAAAATCAAGAGACAAGCGTCGAGAGGCTCATCAACGACTCCTCGATATCGAAAAGAATCGCCCCAGTTCGACGATTGCTCTCGATGCTTTTCGCGTCATTTCCGACTGGTACCATTTCGCAATTATGGAACTCACTTGTCAGGCCGGATTTGTGTCGAGTGTGGACTACATTCAAGATCAGCTTGGTATTTCAAAATTTGAAACTGAGCAGGCGCTGGAGCGTCTCGAGAATCTGGAGCTTCTTGAGAAGATTGATGGTCGATGGCACCAGACCACTGTCGATCTTTCCACCACGAATGATATTCCGTCCGAAGCCATTCGAAAATTTCACATGCAGGTTTTAGAAAAAGCGATGCAGGCGATCCAATTGCAGCCCATCGATGAGCGAGACATCGCAAGCTCTTTGATAGGAATCCATCGCGACGATCTTCCTCGCTACAAGGCCGCCATCCGCGACTTTCACCGTGAGGTTAGCTCAATAGCTGAGTCTCGCCAGGAGCGGACAAATGTTTATTGCTTAGGAACGCAGTTCTTCAAACTTACCAAGGGGGCGCAAACGTGAGGAAGTTATTGGGTTCTGTGGGTCGTCGCCTCTTCATTTTTGTTTTTCTTTTGGCGCCCTTGTTTTTCAGCGGCGAAATCGCGCAGGCCACAAAGTTTGTTGGAAATGGCGGGGATGCGTTTGAAGTTGGCGATGGCAAAATCAAAATTTTTGATGAGATCGAATACTCGCGGGCCTTCTATCCCCCGGACGAACCAGCCTATCAGACAATTATTCTTCCTCAGATTGAGAAGCTTTCGAAGCGGCTTCCTGTGGTCGCTGCTTATTTGAAGTTTATTTTTGAACATGGGGCGATGTGGTACATCGTCGATGCGAAACTCAAGGATGTCGATGCCAGTGGTTCGACGAACCTGATTCTTACATCGAACAAGATCCAGGCGGCCGTAACGAAAAACGGAATTACTCAGATCAGTCGGGATGTAAAAGACAAGTTGTCGATCGAATCATTTGCATTTCTGATGTTGCACGAAGCCCTCTGGTCGGCCGATGCAGATCCGAAAATAATGCAGCTGTTCGGACCAATGGCCTCAGTGAACATGACGGAAGGTGACGACTATTATCAAATAGTTCCGATTCAGAATCTTCGCATGTCCACCACGTCTGAAAAGATCCGAGGTCTGACTGGAATTTTAATGAACCCAATGATCGACCGCTATGAGGCTCGAACCTTGGCTCGCTTGATGGAGCCCAATACGGGGATGGCTTTTGACATGATTTCGCCCGTTGCGACGGGTGTTTCGGGTCGAGGGTTCCAGATGAGGTTTGTTGGTTTCACGACATGGACTCTTCCCTTTTCTTTGCCGGAAAATTCCAGTCGGACGATGGAGAAACTACTTTTGGATCGCAACGGCATGATGGTGACAGGACTTCTTTCTCATCGCTCGCCGTTAGGAATCGTTCTTTTCTTGGATGAAAAGCTATCGTTCCGAAAACGAAATCCCTAAATCTTGAAGAGTCATCTGACGAGATGACTCGCCCATCAGGCCAATCATATTGCCAGTTTCAGGGCCACCTGCTTGGTCAGCTGTTAGTGTTCGCCGTGCTAAGGCCTCCTCAAAGCTCGCCGAAAAATGAGCGAGCAGTGCGCTCGTTGACACGCCTTGCTGCACAAGTTCCTCAAATGTGATTCCGCGCGTGCGTTTTTCCAACCGCTGACCTGAATGAAGGGTCACCAGAGCGGTGTGGAAGACTAATATTCCACGTTGTCCCATCCAGCGGCGAATTTCGCTTTGGACTTTTTCTGCGGAGGCAAGATCCCACGCGCGAACCAAAACTCGGTAGCCTCCATCGGCGTCGTCGGTGGCGCAGGCCCAGTGATAGCCTGCCGAGAAAGAACTTCCGTCAGGGCTTGTGCGGGCGACGATAGCATCGTTGCGCCCGGTCGGGTCCGTCTGGCGCCACCGCCACGCCAAAGTTTCGGCGGGTTTATAGTTCGTCAGGTCTTCGTGATGAGGCCGGAGGCGGCAGTGCCCAGAGTAGTCCGGCGCTGCCAAATGCGGGGCTTCTCGTAGCCGCAGCAGGCTCTCAAGGACATCTTTCCGCGAGCAATCGCACGGGTAAATAAGGCCGTCGCGGCGTGCTTTTTCAAAAAGTTCGAAATGTCTTTCGCTGTGTTCACTCTGAGTGACGATTTCGTCAGGGATGAGGTCCAGAGCTGCAAGGTCTTGAAGTTGCCGCGCGCGAAATTCATTTTTCACTCGCGCAGTATCTATGTCTTCAATACGTAGGATCCAAGGCTCGTTCAAAATCTCCGCAATACGGTGGGAAACCCAAGCGGTTCTTAGGTTCCCAATATGAAACAGGCCGGTCGGTGACGGTGCAAAACGAACGCCCTTCAAGGCGCTAGTTCTTGCCGTTTTCTTTTTCGTCTTTTTCGATCTCTTCGCGCGTAACGTCTTTAACGTCCGCATTTGCGATCAACCAATCGACGACTTTGTCTTCCGTGATCTGGTAGCGAAGACGAGAAGCACGATCTTCGTCGCCGTAGAATTCTTTGACTCGGGCAAGTTCAATTCCCGTTTGATTCGCATACTCTTCGAACTTTGCAGCGAGATCGGCGTCGGTCGCGCGAAGATTCTTGTCGAGCGAAATTTTATCAAGCAGGAAGCTCGAGCGGATCATAAATGATGCTGTTTCCTCGAAGTCGCTGTCCCACTTGTCTTTGTACTCTTCAAACTGTTCTGCGCCCATGCCTTGGCTTTCCATGCGCTTTTTCAAGTCTTCAACCAAAGATTTTTTCTGCTCGGCCATCAGCGCTTTTGGCACGTCGACGGGGTTGTTTTCGACCAGAGTTTTCATGAGGCGACTTTTCGTTTCGTCGCGCACACGCTTTTCTTCGCGCTGAACATGGTCTTTGCGAATGGACTCTTTCAGGTGCTCTAAGGACTCGGTCTTGCCGCCTAAAGAGCGAGCAAATTCATCGTTGAGTTCGGGGAGATCTTTTTTCAAAAGTTTGTGGAGCGTCACTTTGAATGTAACTGGTTTTCCCGCGAGCTCGGCGACATGGTAGCCTTCAGGAAAGGCGACTTTAACCTCTTTGTCTGATCCGATGGCCATTCCTACGACGCCCTCTTCGAATCCAGGAATAAACATGTTCGATCCAAGCTCGAGCTCGTGACCTTCGGCCGAACCGTTTTCGAGTTCGCCAGTTTCCAGGAAACCCTTAAAGTCGAGAACAGCAATATCACCCATTTGGGCATTGCGATTTTCAAGAACCGGAACATTCACCGATCGGTTTTTGCGGATGTCTTCGAGCGCTTCGTCGATAAAAGTCGACTTCAATTCAAACTTCTCGCGCTTCAAAGGAAGCTTCTCGATTTTCTTCAAGGTGACGTTCGGGCGAATTTCAAACTCGGCAGTAAAGCCGAAATCCTTACCTTCATCGAGAGCATCGAATTCGATGGTCGGAAAGCTGACCGGGTCAAGGGCGTGTTCACGGAGCGCCGTCGAGTAGTACTTTTGTACGAGGTCATTGACGACATCTTGTTTCACGCGGTCGCCGTACATAGTTTTTACGGCCTTGATGGGGGCTTTGCCTTGGCGGAACCCTTTGATGGCGACGTGTTTTTGAATCGACTTGTAAGCGGTTTCAAAAGCCGCCTGAACTTCAGAGGCAGGCACTTGAATATTGAGCTTGCGCTCTAAAGTTGAAACCGTTTCGAGAGTGGTCTTCAGTTGCGTGGGCGTGTTCATAAAAAAGAATCCCCTTTTCCGGGTAAATCATCGAGTCATGTCAATTTGTGTCAAGGGTTCAAATCAGTGGCGCAGTGATAAGAAAAACGTCTAGAAAAGTCTAATGATTTCGACGAGAGGCCCTCTTTGAGTGAACCGCGTACAGTCGCCTCTTCGGGCGGATTCATAGCCCGGCCGTTTATCTTCGTTTCTGGCAAAGGTGGCGTCGGGAAATCTCTTGTAGCGGCGGCTTTGGCGGCCGCCTCAGCTCGAAATGGCCGTAAAACCCTCCTCGTGGAAACCGGAGATCGATCTTACTTTAAAGACTTTCTAGAGCTACCAGCGGTGGATCACAGCCCGCGGGCGTCGGGCCTAGGGTTTGATGTTGCCGTCTGGAGCGGTGAGAGCTGTCTTCGTGAGTATGTTTTGCACCTTTTGAAGCTCGAGAGGCTTTATAAGCTGTTTTTTGAAAACAAAGTGATGCGCGCTCTGGTCAACGTGGCCCCGGGTCTGTCTGAAATCGCGATCCTTGGAAAAATCACTTCAGGCGTTCGCAAAGTTGGGCCGCCTCTAAAGTACGACACAATTGTGATCGATATGCCAGCGACCGGTCATGCTCTCGCCATGTTTCGGGCGCCAGGTGGAATGGCCGAGGCGATACAGATCGGTCCCATTGCGCTTCATTCTGGCGAAATCGATAAGCTCCTTCGCCATCGAGAATCGTCGGCGCTGGTAATTGTAAGTCTCCTGGAAGAGCTGCCCGTGGCGGAGACCAAAGAATTTTCCCAGGCTGTTTCTAAAGAGTTCGGAATGCCGATCAGGGTTGTCGCCAACCGAAAGCTGGACGTGGATCTGACGCTGACTGAACTCGAAGAGTTGCGATCGGTGAAAGCTGGAGAGTTTTCCGAGTACGCTGGCGGCCTTGCGAACGTTGTTCGTGTGCAAAGCGAACAGCTTGAAGTTCTTCGCCAGTCTGTTCGTTCCGAAGAAAACGAGCCGGTAGACGCGGGCCTTACTGTGATTCCGCGGATGTTTTCGATGGAACCCAAGCAAATGATTCTCAAAGCTGAGGAGGCCTTACGGGCGCTTTGGACGAGCTCTTAAAAAAACACAAAGTGATTGTGTGTGTAGGGTCGGGAGGCGTCGGAAAAACAACGATGTCGGCCGCTCTTGCTATTCGCGCGCGGCAATTGGAGTTGCGTACACTTGTTATCACTGTCGATCCGGCGAAGCGTCTTGCGACGGCGATGGGCCTTGATCTCACCGGGATTGAAGAGCGCGTGGTTCCCAATCTTTCGGGAGTGACAACCAAAGGCGTTCTTTCGGCGGCCATCATCGATTCAAAAAAAACTTTTGATGCGTTTGTGATGAAACATTCCACCGACCCCGAGCTTGTTCGAAAGCTTGCAAAGAATCGTTTGTATCAGCAGCTTTCGACGACTCTTTCTGGGTCGCAGGAATTCACGTCGCTCGAGCGACTTCTTCAGGCCGTTGAAAGCAACGCCTATGACCTCGTGATTCTCGACACTCCGCCCACGCAACATGCTATCGATTTTCTGTCGGCACCCGAGCGTATCCGAAATCTTTTTCAAGATACGATTACGAAGTGGTTCATGAACCCTGGCGAAAACTCGGGATTTCTGGCTTCGAGTTTTAAGGGGCAGGGGTTGATCGGCGCTTTAATTGGTCGAGGCACGCGTGTCGCGCTGAAGTCTTTAGAGGTCCTAACGGGGGCTCGTTTCATTGACGAATTGATCGATTTTTTTCAGTCCGTCCAATCCATTCAGAAAACTCTCCGCGACCGCACAGAGAAGATAAATCAAATCTTGATGTCCAAAGACGCGACTTTTTTTCTTGTCACAAGTTTCGACGCGGCCAAGTTGGTTGAAGCTCGACACTTGAGTGGTCACCTCGATCGGTACGGCTATAATCTTGGAGCCTGTATCCTCAACCGTGCGTTTCCGGAAAGTCTTCCGGACCTTGAGAATCTCAAGCTTCAAATTCCCGAGTATCTACAGCCCGCGGCCGGCCGACTCGTCGCATTCCATACTCGCGTCAAGAATGATCACGAGCAGCGTTTTAAACTGTTCAGAGATTTCGAGGAGAAGATCGATTCAAAGGTCATCGTTGTTCGGGTTCCCGAGTATCGCGATGACTTGTTTGGCCTTGAAGATCTGGAGTCTTTGGCGCGATTCTTAGGGGCATCGACGTAACGGGTGAGCATCGAGGAGAATCAATCCATGTTTAAAAAACTGGTCGTGTGTGTTTTTGCGATGCTGTTGCTTGAGGGCTGCGCAACGTTCAGCAGTGCGGGCCGAGGTCGTCCGGGCGTTCACCAAACGGTTCGCCGTGTTTTGGGATATCCAGAGGATCCCTACTTGAGTCCGATTCCGGAGGCGCCGGCGGCCTACCGGGCGGCGTTTGAAAAATTGGAAGCTCGAGACTATGAAGCTTCGGTTTTGGGATTTTCTACTTTTTTGCGCGATCAACCATCCACTAACTGGACGCTGGCCGCACTTTTCAATTGGGGACGGGCCCTTGAGTCCCAGGGAAAATTTCAAGAAGCTGCCACCAAGTACCAGCAGACCGCCGAGACGGGCCGAAAAACACCGAAGCTTCAAGGTCTCGCGCTTCTGAGGCTTGCTGTCGTACTTGAGGCGCTGGGCGAGGATGCCCGAAGCTTGGCGGCGCTCAAAGATGCGGAACGTCGCGCGGCCAAAATGTCGCCCGAAGTGGCGCAGACCGAGCTTCCCGCAAGACTTGCGGCCGCCTACGCGCGCGAAGGAAACTTCGCGGAAGCTGAAAAATATTTTTCAATGGCGGATCGGCAGCTGGCAAGTCTACGCGCGGGCGTCGCTAAAGATGAGCGTCCCGAGTGGCTCCCTCGAATTCTCTACGCGATGGGGCATCGACCAATTTCGGTGGTGGAGTGGGACCGGTTTGATTCGAGTCTGATTCCGCTCGAGCGCGGACAAATTTATTTGCTTCAGTCGGCCGAGCTTGCAGTTGAACCATGGGCCACAGAAGCCGCTGATGAATTGATTGCGGCTTACACGGCGCTTCGAAAATCAATCGACTCCGCACCGGTTCCGGCATCCTCCGAAATTATTATTGCTGCTCGCGAGCAGCAGAGGCTTCGGTGGGAGCGGCTCGTTCGGCTTTCTGACGCCATCGCAAGTCTGAAAGTTCTCTTTGTGAATGAAATTCGAAATTCGTCACCCGAAGATTCTCAGATTCGCCGGGTCACCGAATTTGCGGCCGAGTTCGAGGAGAATTTGCAGTCGACGCTCATGCTCGAGCGTCCGGTTGGACAAGACGGCACGCCAGATTCGCGAGAGAGAAAAGAAAACTCTCGTGCCCGGACCGTCAACCCGAAGCCAGCATTCCCTGGCGAAGGGGGCGAATGACAGAGTTTCTTTTGGGGCTATCGGCCCCTTTTGCCGGTATCCACCGACTGATTTTCGATTCGAGACTTCGCGCTCTTGCAGTTGTTCCACTTTTGATCTCATTGGTCGCCGGAACAATTCTCACGGTTCTTGGAATTTATGGTCTGACATTTTTAATTGGCTCCGTGGTCACACAACTGGGAATTTTCTGGGCTCTTGAACCCGGTGGATTCTTGATGCTGGTTCTCACGATTTTTCTTTGGCCCCTGGGGCTGCTCTTGATGGGCGTCGGTGTTTACATGGCGATTCGTTTGATCGCAGCGCCGTTCTATTCTTACTTGGCCGAGAAAACATTGGTGAAACTTGGAACTCGAACGGATCGGCCGTTTGTTCTCAGTGAGTGGCTTTGGATCACACTGCGAATGCTTCTTGTTAGTCTTGTGAAGTCTCTAATTTTTGGCGCGGCGGGTCTCGTGCTGTTCGTTTTTTCTTTTATTCCAGGTTTGAACATACTTGCCACAATTGGATTCGTGCACATGTTAGCGTTTGATATTTCGGATTATGGATTCGAAGCGCTTGAATGGCCCTTGTCGCGTCGATTTCAGCACGTGAGACGGAATCTTTCGACGTACACAGGCTTGGCCTGCGGCTTGGGCTTAGCGATGTTGATACCAGGTTTGAACTTGGTTTTGTTGCCGGCAGCCGTTGTTGGCGCCAGTGAGACTTTGCACAGGACTTTGGCGCGAGAAAACGGGCGAACGACGGGCCAAAGCGCAACCTAATTTAGTTTTCAGCAAGGGGATTTTTTTGACCAATCTATCGGAAACTCTGCGTGGATCGCAAAATGATTTGGTTCACCGTTCGATCGTTCGCCACCTCGACGAAGTGTCTCAGTGGTTTGAAAAACAACGGGCGGGTGTCGATCTGCCGTTTTACTCGAGTTATGATATCCGCGACTCCGGTCACAAAGTGGCCAATGTCGATGCGAACATTTATCCCGCAGGCTTTAATAATATTTGCGCCACGGATCGGGAAAATGCGCCGCCTCTGGTTCGTTATTATCTGGATCGATACTATCGACCGGGTATGACAAAGTTGATGCTCATCACTGAAGAGCACACGAACAACCCATACTACTGGGACAATGTTTTTACATTGCGCGAGATCTTGCGCGGCGCAGGCCTTGAAGTTTGTGTCGCCATCCCGCGCCTGGCGACAGAGCGAGCGACAATGACGACGGCATCAGGACGCCAGGTCGAAGTCGTTTCTGCGTCAGTAACGGATGGCGAGATTAAGTGTTCTTGTTTCCAGCCGGACTTGGTCGTATCGAACAACGATTTTTCAGAGTTCTACGAAGAGTGGGGCGAATCTATTTCCACCGACTTGAATCCGCCGCGTGAACTTGGTTGGTGGCAGCGAAAGAAGTCAAACTACTTCGATCACTACAACAGTTTGTCCACAGAGTTCGCTAAAATTATCGATGTCGATCCGTGGACTCTAACAGTTGAGACCGAGCTCTTTTCGCACTTCGATATGTCGGACGAGAAAAGCAAAACGGATCTCGCCGAGCGCGTGCAAAAAATGTTGGATCGGATCCGCAAACAACACGAAGCTCGCAAAATAACGGACGACCCTGTGGTCTTCGTGAAAAACAATGCAGGTACTTACGGGCTCGCGGTGATGCGTGTCACTTCCGGCGATGACATTATGAAACTGAACAACCGTGCGCGGACGAAAATGAAAGCCGCAAAGGGCGGCCGCGACGTTGAAGAGGTCATTATCCAAGAAGGCATTCCGTCGGTCGTTCAGGCCGCCGGAGTAACGGCCGAGCCGACTCTGTATCTTTTTGGCTGCCAATTAGCCGGAGGGTTTTTGCGAACGCACTCTGAAAAAGGGCCCACCGAATCGCTCAACAGTCCGGGAGCCGTCTACAAACGGCTCTGCGTTTCCGATTTAAAAATTTCTATCGAAGGTCACCCGCTTGAGAATGTGTACGGATGGGTGTCGCGACTTGGAGTGCTGGCGATTGGACGAGAAGCAAAACAGATGGGCGTGGTTTACAACGGTTACCATCGCGCACCACAGGCTTGATCGGAAATCCGTCAGAAGTATCAGTTAGCGACGGGCCAGTGAATGACGAGCGGCTTTCGTTTGAGCTCGCGCATGTCGTTTTGATCGACGTGCACTTCTTGCGAGGGATCTGACTCGCGGTAAAGAGTTACTTCTGTGACGGCCCATTTGCGGGGCCATTGATCCATCATGTGACTGAATTTATAAGACGTTCGTTCGACGCTTGCGAATGTCGCTTCGCCGTCCACGGCACGACCCTCTGAAATTTCGGCGGCCGGAATGCGAATAGGTTCAGTGACGGAAAGGTCGCTCGAAGTTGCACAAGGCGCATTGATTTCCATCTCGGGCTTTTCCCCAGAGGAAGCCATGCCGTCCGCAACAAGTTTTACGCGTACGCGATCGTAGAAATCGCAGGCCAGCTGCCGCTGCCCTTCGTTGGATCGAATAATAAACTGTCCGAATTCGATGCCAACAAAGTTTGGATCAGTTACGACTTGCGCCGCCGTCAGCAATCGTTTGCGTGAAGCCAGCATCAGCTCGGCTCCGTTCATGCGTGAGAAATCGAGGTCTTTTCGAATGGCCGCAGGAACGCGGCCAGAGAGGCCTTTAAGCTTGAGATCTGAGACATAAATCATCCCGTCCCAAGCACTGACGCCGATATAAAAACCAAGACTGAGGAAAAGTCCGAAAGTAATGACGCCGCCCCAAAAAACCAGGTTCGGCGGCGATGCTATTTTTTGAGTCTTATTAGATGTGTCGGACATCGGGCCTCCGCCTTTCCGGCGATATTCTTCTCTATATAGAATATCGGACTTTCGGGCGGAGTTCTTAAGACTCTAAAATGCTTGGGCCAACTGGATGAAGGTCCTGATCATAGCGCCGGACGCACCCTTTCGCGGGTTGTACGGAAAACGATCGCCATTGTGCCAACCTGTACCCGCGATATCGAAATGGGCCCACGGAATGTCCTTATCCACGAAGTTCTCCAAAAACGCTGCGGCCGTCGCGGACCCAGCGCCTTTTGCAGAGCTTATGTTGGAAAGATCGGCGTAAGTGCCTTTCATATCTTTTCCGTGGAAATCGGTGAGCGGCATGCGCCAAACGAGTTCGCCGGTTTCTGCTGCAGCGGCATTTACTTTTTCAGCCAGTTTGTCGTTTCGTGTGAAAAAGCCGGTGTGAATATTGCCGAGGGCTACAACCATGGCGCCGGTCAAAGTAGCAGCATCAAAGATCGCTGCCGGCTCTTGCTCACACGCGTAGACCAAAGCGTCGTTCAAAATCAGGCGACCTTCGGCATCAGTGTTGTTCACTTCGATGGTTTTACCGTTTCTTGCGATAACGATATCACCTGGCTTATTGGCATTTGGACCAGGCATATTTTCTGTCGCTGGAACGAGGCCGATGACATTGATTTTGAGTTTTAGTTTGGCAATCGCGAGCATCGTGCCGATCACGTTTGCGCCGCCGCACATGTCGTACTTCATCTCTTCCATGCCGGCCGACGGCTTGATCGAGATTCCACCGGAATCAAACGTGAGACCCTTGCCAACAAAGCAAACAGGCTTCTTCGAAGCCGCGGCGCCGTTGTACTCCATAACAATGAACTTTGGTTCCTGCTCGGAGCCCAAGGAGACCGAAAGGAACGATCCCATTTTTTCTGCTTTGATCTTCGATCGATCCCACACTGTGACTTTGAGTTTTGTTCCTTTGGCCGCTTTGACGGTTTCTTCCGCCAAGATCGTGGGCGTCATGCGGTTGCCAGGCCGGTCGCCCAACCATCGAGAGAAATTTACGCACTCAGAAATGACGGCGCCAGTTTCGATGCCCTTATCGAATCCTTTTACTTTGTGGGACGAAACAATTTGTACGCTCTCAAGGGCGACTTCTTGTTTTCCGGTTTTGTACTCGTAGTAAGAGTAGGCCGAAAGACTCAATCCCTCTGTGATCGACTGCATGACGATATCGGCCGCAAGACTTGTGTGGGGGAGCGAATCCATGGCTATGGCGATGTTTTTAACTTTGGCACTTTTGACCGCTGCGAATGTCGTAGCCGCCGCCTGACGAAGAGCTTCGCCGTCGAGATTTTTTGCATCTCCAATGCCGACACTGAGGATGTGACGTGCGCCGGAAAGATTTGCGTCGCGAAACAAAACCGATTCCGCGGCGGCACCAGTGATGGCTCCATCTTCTGCACTTGCGGCCAGTTTCAGCGCGAGGGCTTTGCTCACGCCTTCGAACACGACTTTTGACGAGGTCTTGTTTACAGCGCCTTCTTTTGATCCACTTTTTTTCTTCGAAGCCTTGTCTTTGTCTGATTTGGACTCAGATTTCTTCGATGCGAACACGACGATCAAGTCGGCTGTGATCTGTTCGAGGTTTGATTTTACAACTTCGAATTCTATGACGGGCGGAAGACCAGATTTAATGTTCGGCTTTTGTGAAGATTTCGAATTTGATTTCATGACTCTCTTTCGTGGGCGCGTGGCTTTTTGAGACTTTGGTTTTGATTCGTCCATCTCGACCTTATGCAACATGATGTCAACTCGTCGATCTGAGACACTGTTGTCGGTAACACGGCGCTTTCATCGAGGCAAATACCACGTGTATTTCAGCTCGTCGCCGTGTCGGCCGATAGGTAAGCGGCTTCCGACCTCACGATGTGATGTGTTTGGTAGTTTTGAACGAAGGGAATGATCCGTGGCATTGATTCCGATTGTTGTTGAGCAAACGGCTCGTGGAGAGCGCAGCTACGATATCTACTCGAGACTTTTAAAAGATCGCATCATCATACTCGGCACACCGATCAATGACGATGTGGCGAACGCTATTATTGCTCAGATGCTTTTTCTGGAGGCTGATAATCCGGACAAAGACATTCAGCTTTACATCAACTCGCCCGGCGGGTCGGTTTCGGCGGGACTTGGCATTTATGACATCATGCAGTTTGTAAAGTGCGACGTCGCGACGACGTGCATTGGTCTTGCGGCAAGCATGGGCTCTCTACTTTTGACAGCCGGTTCGAAAGGGAAACGCTTTATCCTTCCGCATGCGCGCGTCATGCTTCATCAGCCGCACATTATGCGGGGCGGTCTTTCAGGGCAGGCAAGTGATATCGAAATTGCAGCGAACGAAATGCTCAATACCAAGAAGCGCCTGACTGAAATCTATGCCCGCCATACGGGGCAAAATTTTGATAAACTCGACAGTGCTATGGATCGAGATTTCTATTTAAGCGCGCCTGAGGCACTAGAATATGGGATTGTGGACCAGGTTGTTCAAGCCCGCAAGGGATCGAAGGCTTAGAAAATGACGATGAATAAAAAAGACTCTGGTTCTGGCATTCTGCGATGTTCCTTCTGCAACAAGACTCAAAATGAGGTGAAGAAACTCATCGCGGGTCCTGGTGTTTACATTTGTGACGAGTGCATCGAGCTTTGCAACGACATCATTGCGGAAGAAAAAGACCGCGAAGAGACAGTGAAGCCTTCTTTGAAAGTTCCAAAGCCGATCGATATCAAGAGCTACCTCGATGATTATGTGATTGGACAAGAGCGCGCTAAAAAGTCGCTCGCTGTTGCAGTTCACAACCACTACAAGCGTATCAACGCGCTCTCTTCGAGCCGCAAAGATGACGTTGAAATTCAGAAATCGAATATCCTGCTGATCGGTCCAACGGGTTCGGGTAAAACTCTTCTCGCTCAGACGATTGCGAAGATTTTGAACGTTCCATTTGCGATGGCCGATGCGACGACTCTGACGGAAGCCGGTTATGTGGGTGAAGACGTTGAGAACGTAGTTCTCAATCTTCTTCAGGCGGCCGACTATGACGTTGAGAAGGCGCAAAAAGGTGTCATCTACGTGGATGAGATCGATAAAATTTCGCGAAAGAGCGAGAACCCATCGATCACACGCGACGTTTCCGGAGAGGGTGTTCAGCAGGCTCTGCTGAAAATCCTCGAGGGAACAGTTGCGAATCTTCCTCCCAAGGGCGGTCGTAAACATCCGCAACAGGAATTCATCCAGGTCGATACAAGCAACATCCTCTTCATCGTGGGTGGTGCCTTCGTCGGACTCGATAAAGTTATCGAAAATCGCCGTTCGTCGAAGTCGCTTGGTATTGGTGCGGACATACGAAACCAAAATGAGCGCGACAAGGGTGAACACATCCTTCAGTTCGTCGAGCCCGATGATTTGGTGAAATTCGGACTTATCCCCGAATTCATTGGTCGTATGCCGGTTACGGCCGTGCTCGACCCGCTCAGCGAAGAAGCTCTGATCGACATTTTGATCAAACCAAAGAACGCTCTCACCAAGCAGTACGCAAAACTCATGGGTTACGAAAAAGTGGATTTGAAGTTCACGGATGATGCCCTTCGCGCGATTGCGAAGCAGGCGTTGATTCGTAAAACCGGAGCTCGCGGTCTGCGCGGTGTTATTGAAACGGCGATGCTCGACGTGATGTTCGAGATCCCATCGAAGACCAACGTCAAAGAGTGCATCATCGAAGAAGAGTGCATCACGGCTAAAAAGCGTCCGACGTTGATCTACAGAACCGACGATGAGATGCGGGCGATGGAAGCGGCCGAAAAGGCCAAAAACGCCAAACCTGGTACTGGCTCCGCCGAATCCGCTTAAGCCAGTAAAACCCGGGTTCACCCCGGGTTTTTTAATTTGAAGTACCCGGTTCGTCCGACCGCAGAAACGCTGCGTCCTATTGGGCCACGGTCGCTCGACCAAGGCCTTGAACTATAGTTTTCGCTTATAGCGGACCTCTGAATCCCATCTTAATTTTTGATGAAACTGCACGCGCTGCGGCCTGGACGAAAAATCCGACGACCGGACGCGTATCGATACTTTCAATGAACCTATTGCTCTCTCGCGTGGGTCTGCCATCATCAAGAGAGGGAGCCAAGAATTGGCTCTCGATCGCAGTAAGGAAAGCTTTCACAAGCTTACACACACGGAGGACAGGCTATGTCGGGAAAAAAGAACGATCGCCAATCGGACAGATCAGCCGACAAATCGGGGGCTGATAAGAATGCCTCAAAATCTGAGGGAGGACTCACACAGCTGCCGATGCTGCCGCTGCGAGATCTTATTATCTTCCCCCACATGATGATGCCTCTCTTCGTTGGTCGCGAAAAATCGATCAATGCTTTGGAAGAAGCGATGTCGAAACAAGTCGACATCGTGCTCGCGGCTCAACGAGACGCGAAAACGAACAACCCCGAGTCTGGTGATATCTATGACGTCGGAACGGTGGGATCGATCATCCAGCTTCTTCGTCTTCCCGACGGAACGGTCAAGGTTCTCGTCGAGGGAAAACGTCGTGTCCGCATCGAGCGCTATATTCCGAACGATGGATTTTTCACTGTTGAGGTTCGCGATCTTCCTGAGATCAGCGAAAAAGAAGTCGAAGTTCAAGCGCTCATGCGTTCCGTGAAGGCGACTTTCGAGCAGTACGTAAAGCTCAACAAACGTATTCCGCCAGAAATTTTGATGAAAGTGACGAACATCGACAATTCGTCAGAGCTGGCCGACATCATCGCGGCGCAAATGAACCTCAAGCTGGAAGATAAGCAAAAGATTCTCGAGCTGAATGATCCAGGAAAGCGTCTCGAGCAGTTGCTCGAGATGATGTCGGGAGAGATTGAAATTCTTGAGGTCGAAAAGAAGATTCGCACGCGTGTGAAGAAGCAGATGGAGCGCTCTCAGAAAGAGTACTATCTGAACGAGCAGATGCAGGCGATTCAGAAAGAGCTTGGCGAAAAAGACGACTACCAGGCCGAGATCGTTGAACTCGAAGAGCAGACGAAGAAGAAAAAGTTTTCGACAGAAGCTCGTGAAAAAGTTCTGAAAGAAATTAAGAAACTCAAAATGATGTCGCCCATGTCGGCAGAGGCAACGGTTGTTCGAAACTACATCGACTGGATGCTGGGGCTTCCATGGCAGAGTTATTCTGCGGACAAACATGACATCGTCGAAGCCGAAGCGATCTTGGACGACGATCACTGGGGTCTTGAGAAGGTCAAAGAACGTATTCTGGAACATCTTGCGGTCACCGCGATTGCTCCCAATATGCGTGGACCGATCTTGTGTCTCGTCGGACCTCCGGGAGTTGGTAAAACTTCTCTCGCGCGGTCGATCGCAAAATCGTTGGGTCGATCGTTCGCACGTATTTCGCTGGGCGGAGTACGCGACGAAGCCGAGATCCGTGGTCACCGAAAAACGTACGTCGGCGCAATGCCCGGCAAAGTTCTTCAGGCCTTCCGCAAGACGGAGTTTGGTAACCCGCTGATTCTGCTCGATGAGATCGACAAAATGTCGAGCGACTTCCGAGGCGATCCGTCGTCGGCACTGCTTGAGGTTCTTGATCCCGAGCAAAATGCGACGTTCAACGATCATTACCTTGAAGTTGATTATGACTTGTCGAAGACGATGTTCGTAACAACGGCGAATTCGCTTTACACGATTCCTCGCCCGCTTTTGGACCGTATGGAAATCATCTCGATCGAAGGTTACATCGAAAACGAGAAGTACCATATCGCTCAGAAGTATCTCGTGCCCAAGCAGCTCGAGATGCACGGTTTGACAGACTACAAAGTGACGTTCGCAGAGCAGACGATTCGCCACTTGATTCAGTTTTATACGCGCGAGTCAGGTGTTCGAAACCTCGAGCGCCAGGTCGCAAACGTGTGTCGCAAAGTTGCAACCGTTCTGATTAAAGAGCGAGCGATGATGGATTCAAAGGCTGGCGGAGCGAAAAAGGAAAAAGTCGCTACAAAGCAAATGCCGAAGTCCTTCGCAAAAGGGTACATCGTCACACCGAAGAAGCTTGTCGAGCTTCTTGGGCCGCACAAGCACCGTCATGGAAAGATCGAACTCGAGAACGAGATCGGTCTTACCAACGGAATGGCGTACACCGAAGTCGGTGGAGACTTGCTACCGATCGAAGTCACGGTCGTTCCGGGTCGCGGGAAGTTCACGATCACAGGGCAGCTGGGCGACGTCATGAAAGAGAGCTGCTCGGCAGCGATGAGTTACGTTCGTTCACGCGGTCCTCTGTTCGGTCTCGACAAAGACTACTTCGCGAATATCGATGTTCACATTCACGTTCCAGAGGGAGCGATTCCAAAAGACGGACCGTCCGCGGGATGTGCAATTACGACATCGATCGTATCGGCGTGTTTGCGCCTACCAGTGAAGCGAACGGTCGCGATGACTGGTGAAGTGACGCTTCGTGGTCGGGTTCTTGGCATCGGCGGATTGAAAGAGAAGACTCTTGCCGCTCACCGCGGTGGGATCCGAACGATCATCTGCCCGAAAGAGAACGAAAAGGACATCAAGGACATTCCGATGGAGGTTCGAAAAGAACTCAAAATCATTCTTGTCGATCACGTCGACCAAGTTTTGGTCAACGCGCTTGAAATCAAGAATGCGAAAGAGCTCTTCAAGAATCGTCCCGAGCGTGGATCAGGAGTGAAACCCCATCACCTCGGTCACGAGCTCCAAACTCATTAGTGCATTGTAACGAAAGTTTCTGCTTCGTTGCTCGGTCGTCGCTGTAGTTTCACTACAGCTTCCTCCCTCCCGCCTCGCAGAAACTTTCGTTCCAGCGCACTGACTTTGTCTCAGTTGGATCGCGAAAAAGAAAATCAGCCGATTTCCTTGAGCGCTCTTACGGTTGGCCGCAGGTGTTTTCTACACATGTCAGATCTGGCGGCATCTCGACCGAGCAAATGCTGAAGAGACTGAAGTTTGAGTTCATTTCTTTTTCAGCTTTGGTCACGAGGGCTGCGGTTTCCATAACAGCCGTCAGCGACGGGTTTTGCTTCGATGTGAAGGTATAATAGTTAGGTCCGCCACAAGCGCGGTCGCCCATGGGAATCGCGACGCAGTCTGCGGCGGCTTCGCATTTGAGCGAAAGGCCGGCCAAGTGATTTGCGACATCAACCATACCTTTGATCTTGGAGCTCATCTGGTTGAGTTGAAGATCTTTGAGTGTCATCGTGATTTCAGTTCGTGCGGCCGAAGACTCGCCAGCCCACACATCCTGCGAAGCGAACGACAGAAGCGTCGCGATAGCTGCGGTGAGAAGTACTCTGGCAACCAGAGATTTTTTCCGAGAAGCACATTTCATTAAAACTCCCTCTAAGGATTTCTAGGCGGACGGTGATGGTCCGTAACTTGGAAGTCGGTACCGTCGGGAGGAGTGCAGGGTCAATATCGAGTTTTGGTTTGAATAAATGAGAGCGACCCGTCACGGGTCGCTCTCTACGTCCTAGTATTTGCTTCTTACTTTTTGAATCGAGGATTCAGATGAATATAGTTCGAGCTGGCCGAACTCACTCCCGATCTGAGGAGGGTGACTGACTTTGCGTCGCGATTCGCAGGCAGAGCAAAAATGTCGAGACGTTGATCGTCCGCAAGAGTCCCATATGAGATTTCGACCACTTCGGCGACGGTGTTGTCGTAAGATCCGGAACTTTTAGCTAGGCCCGCTTTTGTGATACGCCGAGGCGCCATGTGGATCGCCAGAACAGTTTCCATGTCAGTGCTGAAGTACGCGGTGACATCGTAAAAGTCGTCGCCCTCGCGAGCCATCTGACGCTCTTCAGGTGTGCCTTCGTTCACGACCTCAAAGGCTTGTCCCAAGCTATGCATCACCGCGTGCCCCAAACCCGCCAATTTCGCTTCGTATAGCTCAACGTCGTGTTGATTTGACTTCATAGTGAGGCGCTGAATCTTAAAAGTTTTTCGAACGCCTTTTGATTCGAGTTGTGCACGCAAAGAGAAAATTCGATCGCCCGTTGAATTGTGCTCAATAGAAATGTTCATCGAGCATGTGACGTTCGCTAAACCTTCGACGGAATGAGCGCAGTTCGTAGGTAGGCGTCCCAATTTCGGTGCGGCTTCAATCCATTGATCAAGGTACTGGAGTGATACCTTCCGCTTTGTGGTTAGGAGTTCACTCAAATCTTCTGATGGAATAAGAGTGCGATTCTGATCTTCCGGAAACATTCGAGCATCAAATTTATTGCGAGAAAACTCGGCGAACAGCACGCCGATATCTTTGATCGACGGACCTTCCTTCATTATGTAGTTCGTCATGGCGCGAATGCGGGCGTAATCATCGGCGTTGAGCGACCGTGGCTGTTCAGGAGCCAACTCGGGATACTTCGCATAGAGATCCAGTATTGCCACGTCGACGGAACTGTCTGCGACTCGAAGTAGGACTTCACGGAACGGTTGGAATCGGAGCAGATAAATGCCCATGACAACTTCGTGCATGTAGAGATAAGCCCGATCCTTGTCGGTGACATTGGGCGCATCGTGTTTTGCCTTATCGATCCAAATTTCCTGCCGACTTGTTTGAAGAGCCAGTTGTTCGATGGGATCTTGAAAGAGATCCGTACCGATTTGCTGTTTTTTAATTTCGTTCAACGTCACGGGCACGATGTACCAGCGACTGGTTTTCGCCATCTTTGTAAAGGTCGATTGGAGTTCGGCGCCGTTACCTGTTTTTGAGGCTCTATTTAGACTCTCCTCGATGGGCGCGATATGGTCTTTCCACGGCTGAGTTTGTGTGATGTCGACGGCGTAGGATTCGAAGACACGGTTTTTGAGGCCGTTTCCTCCGCCGCTGTCACCGGTACCTTCGAGGACCGGTGCGGTCGCCGAAGAATTGGCCGGAGAGCCGTTATTGGGCTGACACGCGACCAACATCTGGCCTGCGAGCAGAAGGCTCAAGCCAGTGCCAACTATTTGAAATAGTGGTCGTTTTGTCATTTTCACGGTCGTGACCTCGCGTGTGTTTGTGACGTTCAATGGGCTAATGGGAGCAAGTTCAGTGCTGGCAGTTTGCGTTTTCATTTCGATCTCTCTTTCGTGTTTTGGTTTAGATTCAGTAGCTCGGACGAAAACCAATTTAGACGCAATGCACCATAAGTTCATTCATTGATTTGCAAAAAATAAACAACATTATTTGCAATATGCAAAGATATCGGCATGGTGCCCGAGCAGTCGATATTCTCATTCATAAGCTATTCTGAATACTTACGGTGGTGGATCGCTCTTCGCCCGAAAGGCGGGCGGGGTGAAATGGCTAAGATGGCTGCCGCTGCTGGAGTCTCTCCGGCGCTGTTCAGCCAAATCATGTCGTCCGATCGGCAATTTACAACCGAAGGCGGACTTGCCTTGGCCGAGTATCTAGCACTGGGAGAAAAAGAGACCGACTACTTCTTATTGATGATCGACTTCGAGCGCGCAGGAACAGCGAAACTTAAAACCCGGATTCTTTCGCGATTGAAGGATCAGCAAGCGGCGTCTGCGAAAATTTCGAACCGAATAAAGAGGGACGGGGAACTGAGCTCAGAGACACGCGCCACGTATTACTCGAGTTGGACCTACACTGCTGTTCGTAATCTTACTGCTGTTAAAGGTTTTCAGTCGGTCGATGCGATTGCAGAACGCTTGGCGCTTCCGCGTCCGATCATCGCACGTGTGATCGAATTTCTTCTTGAAGCCGGACTCTGCCGAACAGGAGATCAGGGTGGAATCACTTACGGGCCGTCTTGGACTCATGTCGGTTCCGACTCTCGGCTGGTCAACAAACATCATCAGAACTGGCGTCTTCGCGCACTCACGAGGATGGAAGCCGGTCGTGACGAAGATCTGTTTTTCACAAGCCCGATGTCACTCTCGCACGAGGTCGCGAAAGAAATTCGAGACATGCTCCCGACGGTCATAGAGGGCGTTCAAAAGCGCGTCGGTCCCAGCGAATCCGAGACGGTCCGATGCCTAAATATTGATTGGTTCGACTACTAGCTTTATTGAGTGGTCTTGAGCCTGCGTGCTCGCATGAGGGCGCGCCGCGTCGCAGAGGAAAGGGAAGGGGGTACCTCGTCGGGAGCGTAAACTATTTCCACACTGAGGCATTTCCAAAATCTTTGCTTGGCGGCCTGTTGACGACACCTCGGGCGGGTGCCAGAACGACTCGTAATTTCGCGACAGACAGAAAATTTAAGAAAAAAACGAATCGTGATTCGTCGGAGAGATCTTCCTCCTTATGGCCCAAGTAACCGATCCCGCAGAAAATAGTCCGCTTGAAACGGTAATGGAGCTCGCGAAGCTTTATTACGAGCGCTGCGATTTTCTGGTGGCGATCGAAAAGTACAAAGCCGCTGCAACTCTCGCATTCAATTCTAAAGATTACGAAAAATATTTGAAGTGTCAGAACCATCTACTTCGCATGTATGCCGAACGCGAAGATGGTGAAGCGATCAATCAGACCAAAGAAGCACTTCAGGATCTCGTTTTAAAAGAGGGTTTCGAGCTCAACGCAAAAACCTACTATACGCTTGGAATCTGCGCCGCTTACAAAGGCCAGTTCGATGTCGCTCTTGATTATTTCCAAAAATCTCTGGCGATCGCTCTCGCGAGTGATCAAAAGGCCGACATCTGTTATGCGATCAACGGTCTGGCAGTGACCTACTACTCTTTGGATCGCTTCAGTGAAGCGCTCAAAGAAATTTACAACCTTCAAGTTTTCTTCCAGGTCATGCAGCTTCGCGACCTCAAGCTCGCCAGCCAAATGATGAATGGAAATATCCTTCGAAAAATGAAGAAGTACGATCAGGCCCTAGAGATTTTCTGGGACTGCTACGACCTGCTTCGTGAAGAAAAAAATCTCTACATGTACCTTCAGCTTTTGTATTCGACGGCCGCGACGTACCGCGATTCCGGCGAGACCGACATGGCTCGAATGTACTTTAAGCTCGCGAAAAAATCGGCGGATCCGCAAAACCTCAAGTACTTGAGTCGCCACATCGACACTCAGTTGGCCGATCTTGGTGTGACGTCGCGTGAAGATTACGATCTTGTTTTCGACGCGGGTTCGCACTCTGTCTTGGAGCGCAAAAAAGGTCGCGTTGATTTCAAGAACCAGTTCATTCTTTTAGATATGCTTCGCCTCTTTATGCGCACTCCGGGGCAGGTCTATTCGAAAGAGTTTCTCGTGAAGCAGGTTTGGAAGCAGGACTACGATCCGGCCGTTCACGACAACAAGATTTACGTGACGATCAAACGCCTCCGTAAACTTATCGAGCCAGAGTACGAGAAGCCGCGCTACATTTTCCGAGCGAAGAACGGCTACTATTTGAATAAGAATACCAAAGTTTTGTTGGAGCAGTGATGGAGGGGAATATGTTCGTCACAATGATCAAGAAATCCTTAGTAGTGGCCATGGGTCTTGTGGCCGCCCTGAGTGTTTCGGCGGAGGCCAAGTCCTCGGCTTCGTCTTGTGTGAGTTATTCGGCGCCTTCACCTATTGCTTCGAGCCCATTTTCGGGCCCATTTTCTGGGGCGTCGTCGGGTTCCGGCATTTTGTCGGGTGATCCTGTTGGACCGTTTCCTCTTTCGGCCTTGATGCCCTTTCCGTGGGGATCGATTGATGGAATTTGGTCGATGAAGCTTCCCGACGGCACAAGGATTCACCTCAGTTTCGAAGTTCAGTCGGCCTGCGACGGACGAAAGCTTGTTCAGGTGCTTGGATTTGACCAAAAGTCGTACCGGGTGACTTCTGAAGGAGTAGGTATTTCCGACGCAGACGCAATGGTCTCAGGGAAAGACACGACAGTCCGCGCTGTTATGTCGTCGTCGACTTCCCAGTACACGGTCTTCATTCGACAGTTCCGAATGCCGCCTGGAAAAGCAACAGGTCGAATTTCAACCGTCGTTTCTCTACGCCCATTCAACGGAAGCCAGTCCGATGACCTTCACATGGTGGCGCGCCGATCGTCGCCTCTGACGTTGCCTGAGTACATTGATCGACAAAAAGAGATCGAGGCAAAGCGCGACGACGCCATTCGTAAGAAGCTCGAATCGCGGGGACGCTGATCGAACTGAAGTGGGATAAAAATCTCGACCGAGTTTGACTCGGTCGATGAGCCTCGGTATCTATTTGTTCCTCGTTCTTTTGTCTTTTTCAGGGGATTAGCTCAGTTGGTAGAGCGCCACCCTTACAAGGTGGATGTCATCGGTTCGAGTCCGGTATCCCCTACCATTTTTCGTCCAGCCGCTTGATTCGAAGTTTAGCGCCAATCACTGAAGGCTTGTGTTGATGGGCATCTCCTTAAAAAGACTTCCTTGGCAGCGCCGGCTTTCGACCAAAATCTCGGCGGTTCTCACCCTCGTTTTCGCTCTGAGCATTTTTGGACTCAGTATCGTTGCATCGATAGTCGTTACGCGTGACGCCGAGATACGATCTGCGGCGGATTTTCAGCGGGCTAAAGCATGGACTCAAAAGGTATTGGCTGTGCCTATTTGGGATTACGACCGAGACCTTGTTTCCGAACTTGCGAATTCGATGATTGTCTCGTCTCCACCGTTCGTGCGCGAAATTGAAATCTTGGATCGGGATGGAGTGCTGATTGCGACGGCGAACGATGGCTCAAGCATGGAGTCTGGCGATATTGTCGACACATTCCCGGCCGTACATCAAGGCGAAGAGATCGGTCGAATCAAGATGCGTGCGCGCCCTTGGGGCCCACTCGATTATCTGAAATCGTTAACAACCGTCATTTGGGCGTCAGCGTTTTTCACAAGCCTCGGTGTCGCCTTTTTGTCGGTCGCGATCCTTGATCGGCTTTTGACACAGCCTCTGGTTGAGTTGATTGGAAGTATCGAAGCCGTTGAAAGATCAAACTACAAAATTTCTTTAAAACGACCCTACTCGGGTGAGCTTGAGCAGCTGGCAGACTCTTACCGGGCCGCGATTTCTGGAATTGAGGCACGCGATTTGGCATTGTCGTCGCATGCATCAAGTCTGGAAAGATTGGTTCAGGATCGAACACATGAACGCGACATCGAGAGAATGAAAGCCGTAAATTCTGCTCGCCTCGCTTCGCTTGGCGAAATTTCGGCGGGTCTTGCCCATGAGGTGAATAATCCCTTGGCGGTCATTCAGGGCACCGTCGACCTGATTGAGCATCAGTTGGGTCTTGCTGTAGGTGCTTCGCAGCCGCACGGGGCCTCTCTGGGGCAAGCGGTGGACGGACACTTGAGTACGATCAGTCGGATGGTGAGCCGAATTGGCAGCATCGTGAAGGGCCTAAAGTATCTCTCCCGCGACGGCAGCGCCGACCCGGATCTCGAGTTTTCGGTGAATTCGATGATATCCGAAGTTCAAGATTTATGGGCGATTCAAATGAAGTTTAAAAACATCGCGTTTGAAGTCGATACGCCTCCAGAGGACGTTCGAGTTCGCGGTCAGGAAGTTCAGTTGTCGCAGGTGGTAGTCAACCTCGTGCAAAATGCTGCCGACGCTGTCCGATCCGTGGAGAACCCATCGGTTCGTCTTGTCCTTCGCAACTTGAATGGAGTTTGCGCCATTTCCGTTTACGACAACGGGCCTGGCGTGGCCGAAGCCCATAGTGAAAAAATTTTCCAGCCGTTTTTTACGACCAAACCGGTCGGTCAAGGCACGGGTCTTGGTCTTTCGATTGCTCAAGGCATCGTTCAGCAGCATAGCGGCGAGTTGCGCATGCAACGCCTCGGTGACACCACACTTTTTGAAGTGCGGATCACAGCCGTTGACCTTAGCTAGAAGTTTAAGGCTTTGGAGTGGTGGGCTCGATAACGTTGACGTTGAGATATTTGTCGAGAATCGCCTGGTAGCGGCCGCTGGAACGGATTGTGGCCAAGGCGACATTAAATTGATCTCTGAGAGCTTTGTCTCTAAACGCCACGGTTCTCCAATTGGATTTCATTGAAAACAACCGATGAATCACGACCGGATCCTTGGTGTTGAAGGACGAGCGAAACTCACGCTGGTAATAGCGAAATACATTGAGATCTAGAATTATCACATCGATTTTGTCGGACCAAAAAAGAAGGTTTTGCTTTCGCTGGTCGGAAATTTCAGTGGCACGTTGGGAGCTGCCGGCGAGTTTTTTATACTCGGGCCCAAGGTATCGACCCGCTTCACTGAACGAGAGGTATCGGACCTTCTTTAGGTCTGCGACATGCTCAAGGGCAATTTTTTTGCTTTCTTTTGAAATCGCAACGTTGTCATAAATGAGGATGGGTTCGGAGAAGTGAAGTGGGCCTTGAGCATCCTCGGACTTAACTCCGACCATCGCATCGGCTTTGCCGCTTTCGATTTCAGTCCAGCCTCTTTTGTTCGTCGAGTGGATCGACGTCAGCTGACGTCCCATCACTTCAACAACGGCCTGAGTGATTTCGAAATCAAGCCCCATATTCTTTTTCTCGAAAATGTAAGGTGGCCGATAAACACCAAAGATCATTTTAAGAGGTGGCGACGGTGTTGATGTGGGTTGCGGAGTTGCGTGTGCGGCACGAGAGAGACTCGAGACTAAAATTGCGAAAATAAGAGCATTCAGGAGAAATCCGCCGAGGTTTCGAACGGAAAAACTCTTCGAGAGCATGCCCGAAAAAATTAAAATCATTTAATAATTTAATCACGATTCGGTAAGACGGACAAGTTTTGACTTAATGATTAAGGACTCTTGACTTCGTCAGAGCGACGCAAGGACCTTCTCGATTTTCGTAGAGTTTTTTAGTTCATTTCTTTCTTAGTTGCTGGCCGAAGAGTTAATTTAAGGCGTTCGTGAAGTGATTCAATTCGCGTGCGCCGTTGTTCACTCTCGGTGGGAGCGCCTTCGATCAAGTTCTTTACGTACTGGTGGGCCAAGATGAAATCGACATAGAAACCACCGGGCAATGGAAAGATTGGGGGAATATAGTGGGTGAAAATCTCATGTATTTTTTCGTTGAGCCATGGGTCGACTTCATTCTCTCGTCCTATAGAGATCATATTTTTATGAACAGTGCTGACGATGACTGACGAGGGCTCACCAGGAATTTTTATCCGGAAATCAAAATCGAAAACGACAATCGCGGATTCGGTGCTGAGCCACAGCCCTTCAGAAATTGAACGACTTAAGGAATTCATAAGCACGGCAAAGCAGTACGTTTGGAGAATTCTATCATCCGCCGCGGAGGACCTAAATCTTACGAGTCTGCCGTCGCGCCCTACCTCGGCTTCGATCCGGACCGTGCCGGTGATGCGTTGGCGTGAGAAGTCCTCGGGGTAGCCGAGTTCAGAATCTACTCTTTGCTTTAAGGCTTGAAAAAACGGAGTCGAATTCAGGGTAAATTCGAAATCCATTTCATTTCCATATTGAACGCCGACCGACCAGCCGTGCCCGCCTCCAGTTAGCCGTTGCATAGGGTCGGTCGCGGCCGCACTCGACATATTGGCCATCGATTGCTTTCGAAATCCGCCGGTCATCAGGTCGCCGCGAGCTTCAGAGCTAAAGCTTTTTTCTTTTGCGGATTCTTGGTTCCGCGAACCGTGCGCTCTCGACGGTGGCCTCAGCGGTGGGCTCAGTAGTGGCCGCAGTGGCGTGGGCTCACCAAGTTCCAGGAAAACTTCAGAAGCCGATATCGGATTCTGAGGTGAAGTTTGAGAGAGTAAAAATGGGGCTACCAGAACCACGTGAAATATCGCTGACGTAAGGACAGAAACTAAAATGAGTACCAACGACGACCGCTGTGGCTTCGTCCAGTTTTCGTGGCGATTCAGATCGTCGTTGGCCAGATCGTTTTCTCCATGAGAAGGGCTACAAGTTTCTTCAGCTCACGTTCGTCGATAGCAGTAAATCTAGCCGCCAGCGGTGAATCAATGTCCAAAACTCCGATCACACGTTCACCGTTCAAAAGCGGGAACACTATTTCGGACTTTGATCTGGAGTCGCAGGCAATGTGGTCTGGAAACGCGTGAACGTCGTCGACCCTCATAATTTTTCTTTCGCGAGCCGCAGCACCACAGACCCCGCGTGTGAAAGGTATATCAAGACAGGCTGGTAGTCCCTGAAACGGGCCAAGCTTCAAATGCCGGGGCCCGATGGAATCACGGACCAAATAAAATCCGCACCAGTTGATATTGGGCAGCTGCGAAAAAAGAAGCGCACTAAAGTTCGATAAATTCGAAAGCCAGTCGTCGGTCAGCAGGCCCGACAGCTCGAGCCTGAGATTAGAGTAGGTAGGGTCTGAAGGGATATCCGACTCTACCATGTGCCTACAGAAGTCCCAGCAAGGCGCGAAGGCTTTCTCGCTCTTCCGCCGAAGTCGCGTGTCGAATGTCATTCTCGACCAGCGCCCTCGCAGCCGCTTTTATTTCGCTGGCTCTCTGGAGTGGTTCGAAGGTGGCAATTGTTTGTGCCGCGGCCACTTTTTCAGACGTCGTGTAAGCTTCGCCTGATGCGCGACCATCGATCAAAATGGTTTCAAGCCAGTCCAACGCTCGCGCTTCGTAGTCGAGGGGGGGCGCAAAGAAAAAGGGCGCCGTCGATGTCCGTGCAAGAGCTTGAATCTGACGGGCGCGAACTCGCGGAATGAGCGAAACTTCGAAGGTCTGAAGGGCCTGCGTCGTCGCGGCTTTTATTGCGGCTTCTTTTTGCGCTCGGACTGAGGCGTCGGCCGACTGGTACCACGCGGTTTTCTGGGTCCACTGTGCGGCTTTGTCGCCCACCTTCTCAAAAGCAGCGTGAGTCGCCGGAGAAAACTTTTCGAGCTTCATCACTTCGTCCATCACGCCGGCAATTCGACTTCGCAATAGAACTGCGTCGAGGCCCGGCGTCAGTGTTCCGGCCCTAAAGGTCAGAAGACTTCGCAGATTTGTACTTAGCGCAAAATTTAGTCCCTGCGATCCGGCGGAGAAGTAATACTGAATCACACCAAAAAGCTGGTTTCTAAAAACCATTTCCTTCTTTTGAAGATCGAGTTCCGTCGCAACGAGCGCGGGATCACCCAAAGTCGTCAATAACTCTTCCGCAGCGGCTGCGAGACTCTTGGTTTTACCTAAGGTGGCCGCTGGATCTTGAATCAGCTGAAGTGTCTTTTCAACATAGATCCCCGGATCACGGCCGGCATCGTATCGCAAACACAAAGGGTCGACGCCACCAGCCCTTGAATCAGCAGCACCATCGTCGCAGAAGGGAACGACAGCATCAGTGGCCGCGATATCTTTTCCTTCATTGTAGAGGGCCGAGATGGCTTGGCGGTCGTACTCAAGAATGGGGCCGCTGGCGAGATCGATATCATCAAATGCAGCGCCTTCGATGGCGTACTGGCTGTAGTCCATAATCGAAGAAGTAAAGAGAGAATCTTTTTGATCAGGATCCCACTCGAGTGATCCCTTGAAATTGTGGGCCAGGCCCAATGCGTGGCCGACTTCGTGAAAAAGAACTCCGCGCAAAAGATCTTTCGAGAACTTTTCAGGGGAGTCACGCATCTCAATTCGAATCGCTGCGTGTTCGCCCTCGCTGAAGCAAGGAACCTGAACGTTACGACCAAGAAACTGCGTTTGATCGATCGCCGCTTTCAATGTCTGAGTTCGGTCTTGTGTGAGGCGACCCGTTTCCCAAAACTCCTGGCCGATTTTTACCCACGAGTACGGAAGATAGATCAGAGAGTGCGATTGGATTCCGGTTTCTGGATCCGAGGCCTGCGACTCGTAAGCCGAGCTCGCATCGGCGACGGAGTCCCAGTTGACGATATTGTACCGCGGATCACCGATCTTAACTCCCGCTGGAAGTAGACCTTTGAAGCTGATAAAATCGCGCGCCCACATTTTTTGCGAGTAGCGATTCCATCCTTCAATTCCAGCTTTGATGGCCGGAAGGAATTCAGGCGGAGTGTTTGGGGTCGCATACCAGTCGATGGTTTGGCCTGGAGCGGGCGGAGAAAAGCGGCTCGCAACGGCCGTGCGCACACGCCCATCCGGAGTGCTTAACCAAAGTGCGTCCGACAAAAATCCGAAACGAGCGGCCATAGGTTGGATCGATGGATCGTCGTAGACGGGCGACACTGCAGGATTCACCAAAGTCTCGCGCGGAAATACGCTTTCCATGAACTCAGCGACTTTTCCATCAGCAAGTTCCACAGAACTTTCAATCATCAAATAACTTCCGTCAGAGACGAAGTCGACAGACCGCACCCACGACGCGCGCGCAGGACTCTGTGATCCGAACAGGGCCGACAGTGCTGTCGAAGCCTTCACAATATCGATTGTGATTTCATTCGCTGTTTGATGAAGAATTGGCCACTCGTGCAAGAGCTGAGTCGGAATGTTCGTTTCAGATTCAAAGCGGTAGCGCTCTTCCGCAATCAGCTGCAAGCGGTCGCCAAGAATTTGAAATTTCGCAGTCACATGTCCGATGGCAATGGACTGCATGAGCATTCCGTCATCTTCGCCGATCGTCGAGTACTGAAGATCAGACCCATAAAGAAACTGACGGTTAAAGATCGCAGCCTTTGCGAAAGTGACACGACTAGAAAGAATTGGACTAACGACGCTGCTCAACAGAGCGCTCGATTTACCAGGGCTCCCAGAGCGCAGAAGGCGACGCTGCTTAAGCTCGGCCATTTTTTGCGCCGGGCCTCCGGGGCTTGCGATGGGACGAGATTCGATTTTCAACACAGTCGGTCCCGCCGGTATGACGCGGAAGAAAGACGCTTCTGGTTCATTTCCTTGATTTGGTGAGACCGCATTCGAGCAAGCACTGGCGCTCACGCCCAGCGCGATCATGAGTGCAAGCTGGCGCGCGCGAATCGTGATCGATCCGTCGTTTGATTTCGTAGACATTGGGCCCCCCCTTGAAATTTGGAAAAATGACAATCCTACTGGAGGCCGAAAATGTCGACTGAACTTTCGTTGTTCAATAGCGGATGTGCTTGCTTCGCTGGGCTCCAGGTTCTAACTATCTGCGACATGCAATCCACATCGATTCAGACCCTATTAAGTGTTCCGGTCGGCCAACGCGGCGACGCTTGGGAATCCGATTTTTTACGCGAGCTACCAAAAGCGTCTGTGCGAATCGTGAACGATACAGCAGTTGCCGGTCCCGACGGTTGGCCCTATTTGTTGCTAGCGACAGATCTGGCTCCCGGGGCAGACGCACCCGTCGACGCGGACCGGATAGATTCTTTCGTCAATGTCGCTCAGTGGATTGCGACACGCGGCCTTGGCCTTGTTCTTAATCCAGAAAAAGCGATGCCGGATTTCGTTATGACTTACGGAATGGTTTGGAACTTTCGCGAGCGCGGCGAGTTTTTGACGTTGCCAGAAAAATCTGCGGGCGAAAAGTCAGCAGGCGGTCCTATCGAAATTCGCGACGGACAGCAACTCCATGCGGGCGCGCCCAGCTTGGCTTACTTGCCACAAGATGTGCGCTCGGTTCTTCGCGAGTTTTTGAAACGGCAGCGGGTTTTTGAACCGCGTGTACTGATGATCAGTACAGACAATCAAATCACGTGGGACTTAGCATTTTCACTGGAATCTTTGGGTTCGCCGCCAGCATCAGAGCATGCGGGAATAGCGGAAGCCATTTCGTGGTTCTTGCCTGCACATTATTCGGTGGCACTCATCAATGAGAGTTCAGTGCCCGGGTTTTCCGCGCTCTAAAATCCGCCCGGCTTTGGCAAAAGCTCAAGCAGGCATTCGCGCCAGTATTCTGGAGCATCTTCCCTAAAATCAATCGCAATTTGCCAGCGGTCTTTGGACACTCGATGAGTTCGAGTGATTGTTCCGCCAACTTCAAGGTTCATATCGTCGATCATTAAGTAGACTCTGTCGCCTTCCAAAGCCTGAAGCGAGAGCGAATCGCGAAAGGCCTTTGGAGCAAGTCCGCGGCGTTCAATTTCAATAAGAAAACCGGTCGTTGACGCTTCGACGAGCCAGCCTTGTCGAGCCAGTAGAGTCATGTGATCAATCGAGGTCAGTCCTCGAATCGATAAGGGTTCAAGATTCTCACGCAAAGCGCGGTTCGGGTTCGGTGCCTTCGCCGTCTTTTGAGTTCCTGATTTGTCGTTGGCCACAGCGTTACTCCTGCCCGAGTCCTTGATGGTCTCAAAAGACTTTTCGGATTGGCTTCGACCTAAGTTGAGCAAAGAGTTGTTTCGAGTGTGAAAAGTCGGGTTTTTAATGTCTCGAAACGAGACGATCCACGTAGGCCAGCGTGGCAACCAATCCCTTCGTTTGAACGTCAAAAAATTCGCCACTGATTTCAAGAGCCGAATTCGGCCCTTCGCACTGGGCCCGAAATTTTTTTAGAACTCGATCGAGGGAGATCAGCTCGACATTGCTGTAGTGCGAAGATTGGTTTCGAAAGGTTGAACCGCAAACCTTGATGGAGGCTTCTTTGGCGCACCAGAAATAGGCGCGAAGAAGGGGAGCGTCCACGTCAAAGGGGCTATGTCCCGCAAGAGCTGCCAGGATTTTCTTTTCTCCCTCAAAAGCAGCCACTCGTTGAACCACAGGAAGAGTCAGACGAGATGCGATCTCAAGGTCTAAGCCGATGGCATCGGAATTTGGCTTTATCGCAAAACCGCCAATGTCAGGACAATGAGAGACGCTAATTCCCCAAGTATCGATTCTTGGTGGAGCCGACAGATCGGCCAAGGAACTCAGAGCTTCGGCTGGGACAGTCAATCCAAGTGCGTCGCTTTCAAGTTCAATTTGCTTTCGAAGGGTGGAACGGATTCGGGCGCGGTGGTCCGGCGTGAGTGAGCCAAAATCTTTCGAGACAAAGACGGTGGCGCCGCCGACGCGATAGATATCCATAAAATTTTAAAAGAGCTTCGGATCTTTAAAGCGATCCGGCCAATCGACGGCGCGTCCGTCTGTGAGCGCCATCATTCGGTCGAGAGAAACGCGCGCATGTTTTTGAATGTGAGTGGGCACGCTGACTTCTGGCGAGAGGTCTCGAAGAGCGTTGCGAATCTTTTCGAGGGTGTTCATTTTCATAAAAGGACATTCGTTGCACGCGCAAGAACCCTCCGCAGGGGCCTGAATGAGGGTGGCGTCGGGTCGCGCCTTCTGCATCTGATGAAGAATCCCATTTTCAGTCGCAACGATGAACTGGGAAACGACTTTGTTGTTTTTCACTTCTTCAAGAAGGCGCGACGTTGATCCGATGACTTGGGCTTGCGCAAGGATCCCGTCATCGCACTCGGGGTGTGCGATGACCAAGGCGTTAGGATACTTCAGGCGAAGCTCTTGAAGCCGGCGCTCGGAAAACAAAACGTGCACTTCGCAAGCACCGGGCCAGATCGTCATTTCGCGACCCAGTTTTTTAGCGACGTAGCGTCCAAGGTTTCGGTCGGGTCCAAATAAAATTTCTCGATCTTTTGGGATAGCGGCGACGATTTTTTCAACGTTGCTTGATGTGACGCAGACGTCGGTGATCGCTTTGACCTCGGCACTTGAATTCACATATGTGAGGCAAAGCGCTTCGGGCTTGGCCAAGCGCCACGCTAAGTACTTCGCGTAGGGCGAGTGATCGACCAGTGAGCAGCCGGCCGCGAGATCGGGAACGAGGACCTTTTTTTCTGGAGACAGAAGCTTCACACTCTCAGCCATGAAAACGACACCGGCCATCAGCACGACAGGATTCTTCGCTTTTTCTCCCCACTGTGCGAGAGCGAGGGAATCGCCGACGTGGTCAGCGATGTCTTGGATGGCTCCGTCCTCGTAGAAATGAGCGAGAATCAGAGCGCCATGTTGGGCTTTCAGTTCCGCGATTTCTTTTTTGAGGTCGAAGAGGTGACTTGCCATTTACGTCTCGATTGGCAGCGTCCAGCCCCAAGGATCTTCCGCGCGCCCGTACTGAATATCTGTGAGGCGCTTCAAAAGCTTCGCCGACACGGGTCCCACGCGACCATTTCCGACGACGATTTTCTCGCCCTTGATGCCCAGAGAATCGACCGGAGAGATGCTGGCCGCTGTTCCCGTACCAAAGACTTCTTCCAAGGTTCCTTTTTTTGCGGCGTCTTGGATTTCATCGAGGCTTATAGGTCTTTGCTCGGCGGTCAAATTCTCAGAATCGAGAATCTGAAGAATCGAATCGCGGGTCACGCCCGGAAGAATTGTGCCGTCGAGCGGTGGAGTGATAATTTTGCCGTTCATCTTAAAGAAGACATTCATTGTGCCCACTTCTTCAATGTAGCGCCGGTGAGTGGCGTCGAGCCAAAGAACTTGCGCATAGCCCTCAGACTTCGCCTCAAGAGCTGCTTTTAAACTGGCGGCATAGTTGCCACCTGTCTTCGCCGCTCCAATGCCGCCAGGAGCCGCTCGAACAAATTCAGTCTCGACTTTGATTTTCACAGTGTCCGCACCTTCGCCATAGTAAGAACCCACGGGCGAACCGATGACATAAAATAAAAAGTCATTCGATGGACGAACGCCCAAGAAAGGCTCTGTACCGATCAGTGTCGGTCGCAAGTAGAAGGCGCAGCCAGGTTCTTTCGGGATCCAGCGCGATTCGGTTTTGCAGAAGGCCGTCAGCATTTCTAAGAAAAGATCCAGTTCAGGCGCGATCATGCAGAGGCGCTCGGCCCCATTTCGCATGCGCTTCCAATTCATCTCGGGTCGAAAGAGTCGAACTTTGCCATCATCCCCACGGTAAGCTTTAAGTCCTTCGAACAATTCTTGCCCGTAATGAAGAACCGCGGCGCCCGGATCGAGGGGAATGGGTCCGTACGGCACGATGCGAGCCGAATTCCACGAACGCGCTGTTTCTGTCGCGTCTGATTTCGAGAAATCAGCCAAGGCCATGTGATCAGAAAAAAACCGGCCGAAGCCAAAATCTTTAGCAGCAGGAATCGTTTTCGCAGACTTTGTTTTCTCAACGGTGATCGATGGTTTCACAGTTCACCGCCTTTGAGAGTGGTAACGATAGTTTTAGAGATTGTTCTTAGAGTCTCCATAACGCCTTTACCGGAGCTTGCGATGGCTTCAAAGTCCGGCGCATTCACGCGGTTCAGCGACGCACGCATTTCGGCAAGAGGAGTGACGTTGGGAAGATCTCGTTTGTTGTACTGTATGACGAGCGGTACGCGGCGAATATCATAGCCCTGCTGATCCAGATTTTTTTCTAGATTGCGCAAAGCTTCGAGATTTTCTTCCATACGCTCCATCTGTGAGTCGGCGACGAATACGACGCCGTCGAGACCCTTCATAATGAGCTTTCGGCTGGCATCGTAAACGACTTGTCCGGGCACAGTGTAAAGGTGGAACCGAGTTTTGAGTCCGCGAATTTCGCCGACATCCATCGGCAGAAAATCAAAGAAAAGTGTTCGTTCTGTGTTTGCGTTGAAGGCCTGCATTTGTGTTTCGCCCTGGCCGGTCGTGCGCGAATAAACCCACTGAACGTTCGTCGTTTTTCCGCCCAGCGATGGTCCATAATAAACAAGCTTACAGTGAATCTCGCGCGCTTCTTGATTGATGAACGCCATTAAAGTTCCACTCGATTCTCAAGGGCTCGACCCAGCGTTCTGTCGTCGACATAATCAATGTCGCTTCCCAACGGAACACCGCTCGCGATCCTTGTCACTTTGAGTCCACGAGCGCTTAAGACTTTCGCAAGATAAAGCACGGTGGTATCGCCCTCGAGATCGGGATCGAGCGCCAAAATAACTTCCGTTACTTTGGCCGGTGCCTCGATGCGCTCAAGGAGTTCGCGGATTTTCAAATCGTCGGGTCCAATATTGTCGAGCGGAGAAATTGCTCCGTGAAGAACGTGATAGCGGCCGCGAAATGCGCCCGAGCTTTCGACACGCACGATGTCCGAAGGCTCCTCGACAATGCACAGAAGGTCGTCGCGCCGTGAGTGGTCGGCGCAGTAGCGACACATCGCAGGTTCATCTGTGTACGAAAAACACTGCGTGCATAAATGAACTGATTCACGCACAGCGATCAGCGCCTCTTGAAGACCTGTCGAGAGATCGGGTTCGCGTAGGATTTGGTAGGCAAGTCGTTGCGCCGTCTTTGGTCCAATGCCGGGGAGACGGTTCAGCTGGTGAACGAGTCGCTCGAGAGCTCCGATTCGAAGCATTAGAACATTCCTGAGAGGCCAAGGCCGCCAGTGATTTTTTCCATTTCAGCGGCTTGAGTGTCTTTGGATTTTTTAAGCGCATCGTTCACGGCGCCGACGATCATGTCCTGCAACATTTCAACATCACCAGCGGCGTCAGGAGAAATAACGATCGACACGAGTTTCGACTCGCCCTTCATTTTTGCAGTGACGGCGCCACCGCCTGAAGTTCCTTCGTACTCGCGCTCATTGAGTTCCTCTTGCAGCTTTTTGATTTTCGCCTGCATCTGGTTGGCTTGACGCATGATATTTTGCATTCCGCCACCACCGAACCCGCCTCCGCCACGACCTTTCATATCTGAATCCCCTCTTACTATTTAGTGTCGCGAATCGCTTTCACTTGAGTCTTAAAAACATTTTTAGCTTTGCGCACAAGTGGATCTTGCTCCACGGCCGCTTCAATCGATTGAGTTTTCACGACTTTCGCGCGTTCTTCTTTCGCTTTCGGAGTCATGTTCTCGGCCGACGCTTCCGCAGGCTTGATTTCAACCTTCATACGCTTTTGCCAAACAGTCTCGATGAATTGTTCAATTCTTCGAATATTGTCGGCGTCTTTCAACTTATCGATAACGAAGGCCACTTTTTTCGGAACACCGATGATCAGCTTCTCATCGGACTTCTCGACGACATGAGTGTTTTCAAGCATGGCGCCTAAGAGGCCATTCGACTTCCTGACCATATAGACAAAGTGCAGCCACGGATCTTGCGACCGCGAAGGCTCAGGGCGCTCGTCGCGCTCGCTGTCCTCTCGTCCGTCGCCAGGGCCGCCATTGGTGGGCGCTAGCGGTGGAAGAGCTGTAACGACCGATTTTGTTTCTTTCGCGGCGGCAGTGCCCATAACTTTCGGGGCCCCCGGTTTTACAGAACGAGTGAACGAATCGACCGTGTACTTTGGGGCTTCGACCGAGGCGGGTTCGGGCGAAGCGGGTTCGGGGGGACTTGCGAATGTGGGCGGGGTCGGTGCTTTTTTCGGAGCGGGCTGGGAGCTCGGAGCCGGTGTCGTTGTCGGAACTGATCGGCTCGACATCGCTGCGGCGGATGGTTTTACTCCAGCAAAAAATTCTCTGACGGAAACCATCGATGGCGATGCCGCGATTCGAAGCAGTGTCATTTCAAGAACGAGACGCGGGTCCGTCGATCTCAAAAGATCGTTCACACCTTTCAGCATCATATCAAACAGCGTGTGAAGATCCTCTTCCGATGTCGCCATCGCGAGTTCGCGCAGCGCCTGGATCTCGCTGTCGGGCAAATCGACGACGCGTGCAGGATCGGCGACACAAAGACGAATCATCAAAGCATTTCGGATTTCCTCGAGCAGATCTTGCGCGAAGATTTTGGGATCGACCCCGCTGCGATTCACTTTCTCAACAAGGCCCATCGCCATGGCGGCGTCTCGAGTGATCAATGATGTCACACCATCAATGACCAGTTGGCGATCCGTGAGTCCCAGAACTTCAATCACTTTTTCAAGAGTGATTTCCTTTTTCGAAAAAGTAATGACTTGATCGAGCAGACTTTGGCTGTCGCGCATCGAACCATCGGCCTGGCGCGCGAGTGACCAAAGTGCCTCTTGATGTGTCGTCACGCCCTCAGCATCACAAATTTTTTTCAGATGATCGGCGATCTGGCGTGAAGGTATTCTTCTGAAATCAAAACGCTGGCAACGCGAGAGAATCGTATTCGGAATTTTTTGAGCTTCTGTCGTCGCCAGAACAAAAACGACGTGCGGAGGTGGCTCTTCAAGAGTTTTTAGCAGCGCATTGAACGCCGCTGTCGAGAGCATGTGAACTTCATCGATAATGTAGATCTTGTAGCGGCCTGATGAGGGCATGTAGCCGACGCTGTCTCTGAGTTCGCGAATGGCGTCGACACCGTTGTTGGAAGCTCCGTCGATCTCAACGACATCAATCGCGCGCGACGAAGCGATATCCACACAGTCGCGACAAACTCCGCATGGAACATAATCTTTCGAGCCGGTTCCATCCGGGCCATTACATCGCATTGATTTCGCGAGAATTCTTGCGGCAGAAGTTTTTCCTGTTCCGCGCACGCCTGTGAATAGCAGGGCTTGAGGCAAGCGATCGCCGCGAAGTGCGTTGAGCAGTGTCGTTGAGATGTGATCTTGTCCGATCAAATCTTGAAACGACTGCGGTCGCCATTTGCGTGCGATCACTTGGTACTGAGCCATTCGCTCCTCGGGTCGACGCTCTTTGAACGTCGGGTTTTAAATGGTGACCGGGCACCCCACATCACACATCGCCGCCGGTACCGTTGCTTCCTTTCGGATCTGGCGGGGTTCGCGGTAGCTCCGTTGTGCGGGACCCGGCCGCAAAAACTCTCACTTTTTTTACGAAGTCAGAGGCGCGACAGTAGCACTGCGTAGGGGGTTGGCGGTACCCGCGAAAAGTGACATGCCCGGCGCGTCATCCGCATCAGCGTGGGAAAACCGGCTCGAATGCAATCTGCGGTTTCGGTGGAAAACTTCGGCCCAACGACCACTTAACGCGAAGTGTCTTTGTCCATATTGCGTTGTGATTGGGTCAAGATGTCTCGGTTATGTGGTCGAACTACAGCCCAGCTGCAATCTGTTCGATTCGGAGGCACTCGCTGGCCCACCAGTTGTAGCTGTGGAAATCGGGGAAAAGGCTGGGGAAAAACGGATCTTCCCAGCGCGCCGCGATCCAGCCCGAGTAGTGAAGAATTCTTAAACCGCGCAAGGCTTCAAGCAAATGCAAGTTGTCGGGAAGGGCGCGCAGCTCCTCGTAGCCCGACAAAAGGGCGCCCAGTTCTATTTTTGCCTGGTCGTCGTGATCGCTCGCGCCAGAGAGAAGCATGAAAAAATCTTGAACGGGCGGTCCGTTACAGGCGTCGTCAAAGTCGACGAAAAAGAAACTGTCGGTTGCGACTCCACGTTCGTCTCGCGTCGACGACTGAAGTAAGTTTCCTTTGTGGCAATCACCGTGAATACGAATGTTGTCGCGCGGATCAAGCTCGTCATTGAGGTAATCCAAAATATTTTCCGCAGCATCGCGGTAGCGATTCCACATTTCGGGGTACACGATTTGTTCAAGCCGATCGAGGGCATTGTAACCGTAAGTTTCCGCATCCAAGGTGAGTCGGTGTTTTGCTGGCCGCCGCGCTCCGACATTGTGAATACGAGCCAAAAGCCTTCCAACTTGCTCCAGTTCCCCTTTGAGAAACTCTTGCGGCATGCGGCCGGCCGTTTTTGGAAACAGCGTTGTCGGAAAGCCGTCATAAAGAAAAACGGTTTCGTCTTGAGTGCGAAACGGAGCGACGGCCGAAATACCTTCATTTTTTAGATCAAGTAAGAAGTCGTGTTCGTCTTGAATTGCGTCCAGAGACCAGCGTCCAGGGCGATAGAATTTCGCGATGATGGCAGGGCGCGCACCCGCAGAGGGACCAACGAGTTCGTGTGGTTCGACTTTGATGTCGAAGACGCGATTTTCGTAGCTGTTGAGCTGAGTGACTTCTCCTGTTGGCACGAACCCGCTACTTTCGACGGCACTCAAGATCAAATCGGGGGTGAGATCATCGAAAACGGATCTTTTGCTCGTCGTCATGCCTTCGTCTACTCGCTTTCGGCGTCACCGTGAAGTACCAATAAACAGGTGAAGCTTGAGAGTTTGCAACTCCAGATTGGATCGTTCGACGTGACGCTTGAGCGGCGAGCTCCGCGCCTGGTTTTTGGGCGGCGACGTCGCGAAGGTTTGCGACTCACGGTCGCGCGCGACGGATCGCTGAAAGTCGCCGCACCACTTCGGGCGCCACTCAAGCTGATTGAGGAATTTGTTTTGTCGCACGCGGACTGGATCGCCGTCGAAAAAGAAAAGGCTCGGTTAAGAGCTGAACAAAATCCGGTAAAGTGTTTTGTCGCCGGGGAAAAATTTCGATTGTTCGGTCTAGAGCGAGAACTAATTTTTGAGCCAATCGATCCTAGGGCGCGCCCCCGTGTTGAGCTGGTTGAAAACTACATCGTTGTCTATCGATCAGCGAACGAATCGCAGGGAGACTCCACAAGGGCTTTAATTGCGAAGTTCTACGATCGTCAGGCAAGACTGCATCTTCCCGAGCGGGTCGAGCACTTCGTGCGCGCCATGCAAGTAAAACCATCGGGGCTTTCCTTTCGCTGTCAGAAAACGCGGTGGGGAAGTTGTTCGAACCAGGGGCACATCAGCCTCAATTGGAAAATCGTTTTTGCACCAGAAAAGGTCATTGATTATCTCGTGGTCCACGAGCTGTCCCACTTAGTGCACGCGAATCATTCGGCCGACTTCTGGTCGATGGTTAAAAAACATGATCCCGACTACCTATCGCACCGGCGATGGCTTCGGGATCATCAATCAGAGACCGAGTTTTTGGATCGTTAGATTGCCGTCGGAGCGTTTTTCACTACTGAATAACGCCACGATCTTTTGCGCGTGCGTAGAGAATGAAAAGGCCACAGGCCATCAGAGTGAGGCTAAAGTACTTCCCAACAGGGATACCTTTTTGTGTGAAATAGACGGCGGCACCAAAGCCGCAAACGGCCAGAACGAACGGCTTTAGTTCGTAGGCGAGGCTCTCGAGGATCTCTCCGCGAGAGTATTGTTTTTTAATTGTGCGCACTCGTGGTGTCTGTTTCGTTGAAGCCATGTGGTCCCCCTGCTTTCGTCTTAATTCTAAGTGTAGATTCTGCTGACACAACGGACCACATTCGCAGACCACACTTGTAAACTTCAATCAGTCTATCTCGTCGCTTTGACGAGGGAAACAGTCGGCCTTCAAAATTCGGTCGAGGGCGATGCGAAAGTGATTTTCGCTGTCTGATATTTTGACAGGTGTTCATTCGCTAACATGTCGACGGCCCTCTATTTGGCGCACACGTTTTTCTACCGCCAACGTGGCGGCAAAATTAGTTTATCAAAATGAGTCACTGAGAAGCTTCCAGGTGACGCTCAAGGGCACTTTTTAGAGCTCATTTTGAAAGTATTGCCTCTAGAGCTTGGTCTCAGCTTTGTAACCTACGGCTCCGTGGTCTTTAGTGACTCGGAGGTTTTTTATGACGTCGATCAATCTGGTGCGCTCAAAAACTAGTTCTTCGCGAAGAAGTGTACCGCGTCTTTATGTTCAGGCGGTATTCGCTCTGGCGGCAGCACTTGCACTGTCGACGTCGGCGTGCGGGAAAAAAGAAGACGGTGCGCAGCCCGTCGCAGGATCGACCGTGACAGCTCCATCGAGCACGAACACGGCCACAGTTGGAACAGTTGCAGGTACAGGTAAATCAGAGCTCGACACGTCGTCGGGAGTTTCTTCGTCGGAAAAAGAAGTTCGAGGTGAAGGCCCGTCGACACAGACTCTGGGCACTGAAGGTGAACCGGATCCATTGGCGGCAAAGCCTGCGGCACCGGCCCGCGAACTCGAACTTGAATCGGTTGTCTATTATGATCCCAATGGTTTGACGCCGGATCAGATTTTCGCAAAAAAGTCAGCGGTCGATCAGGCCGGTGCGTTTCTTGGTGAAGCTGTTCGAAGCGATATCAACGCTGGAAATGGTTCGCCTCTCTTTTATACGGGCGCAGGCGAAGATACTTTGCGCGAGCACCTCTATACACTCGTGAATCAGCGCGCGGCGATGCTTGATGAGGCGACTCGTGCGGGCGACAAGCGTTTGGCTCAGACCATTCAGCTTTCTGATTTTAATGTCGACTGGTCTCGCCGGACGGCGGAACTGAACTTTTCGCTCGAGCGCATCGGATCGCAGGGTCGAATGGTGAAGTCTCATGTAAAAATTGAAGGCGGTATCGACAACCTCAATCGATTTGAAGTTGGTTCGTTGAACCGAAAGCCGTTCATCAAAGCCTTGGTCGCGTGCATGGATATCTCGGGCGGATGCAAGACGGTCCACATTCGGGTCCAGGACGCATCGTCCGGCCAAATCGAGACAGCACATCTGATCGCTCGTCATACAAACGCCACACTCTTTATCCGTGGTAATGCTCCGGGTGTTGCGAAGAATGCCGAGTACGATCGTCTGATGGGAATTCTTTTAAACACCGTGAATGCTCCTGCGGGACAGAATGTTGTTGAGCAGCTGACGCTGACGACGTCTGAAACTATTGGTGGCGCATCGAACTTCGCGGCGCGAATGAAGATGCGTCTGCAAGATATTTACGGCCGAACTGGCGGCGATACTTTCGAAGTCACAGGTCCATTGGCAAAGCCGATGGGTAGCGACGAAGTGAATGTTGCCGTGAACGTGACACCCGCTTTGACTGTGATCAATGGCCAGCTTGTTCCAACGACGGCGATTGGAACTGAAGGCCGCATCGTTGATGTTGTTCGCGACGCGCGATTGATTCGAAACGATGGACGCGGAAATCTTGAGATTGAACTCACTATTCGAAGTGCAGCGATCGGTGCGACCGTTGATCGTATCCTGCTCACAGTGGCTCGAATCCACACGCCGACAAGCTCTGTTCGAATCCCGATGCAGTAGGTCATCTCTCGCAGTGAGGACAAAAAAGTAAACTTACTGGTCAGCGCGTCGCTTCCAAGTGCGCGCTGACTCTTGTTTTCTTCGAGACTCGGTGGAAGCCTTTCTTTTAATGGCAAACATCGACCTGGAAAATACCGCATCGGAAACTATCGAAACTCAGACTGAAATTAGCAGCGAGCTGACTCAAGGTTCTGCGCTTGAGGCGGTCAGTGAACCTGTCGCGGCTTCGATCGAAATGCCTTCGGTTGAAAATGCTCGTCGTCTGCGTTTCGAAGGGACTCGTACGCCTGCGGGGGCGCCGACGCTTCCAGCGCTGGGCGACTATACGGACTTCCGGCAGTTCTTAAAAGACATCTATGCCCATCGGCGCATCACCGAGAGTACGGGCGTCCGCTCGTATTCGTATTCGGCGTTCTCGGCCGCGGCCGACATTAAATCACCGAATTATTTGAAGTTGATTATCGAAGGCCGCAGAAATCTTTCTGATGATATGATTCTTCGGTTTGCAAAAGCCCTCCGCCTGCAAAAATCCGAGACGGAAGAATTCCGCGCGTTGGTTCACTACGGCCAGGCGACCGAGCCCATTCAGCGAAACCAGTACCTTAAAGAGCTTGCGGACATTCGTGCGCGTCGCGCGTTCGCGACGGGTGAACTGAGCCCCCAGGCGTGGGAGAAGGTTCCCAGCTGGATGGGTTGGGTGCTTTATGCTATGACGGATCAACAGGGCGTCAGCTTCGATCCCAGCGAGCTCTATCGCTTGATGCGTGCGAAGACGTCTCCGGAAGATGTTCGAAATGAATTGAATCGCCTGGTGGTCAATGGCGATCTCAAAAGTGAAACTTCGGCAGACGGTTTCGTTTCGGTTTCAAAAGCTCGAGACCTCATCGACTCTCCTCAGGAGCTTCCGGTTGAAATGATTCGAAAGCTTCAGGCCGAGCTCATCTACCTAGGTATTGAGTCCCTCTTCCGGGATTCGCCGAAAGAGCGTGAGTTCGGCGCGATGACGATTGCGATGACTCAAAGCGAGTTTGAACAAGTTCGATTTGAACTTCGCCAAATGCGAAAGCGGATTCAAAAAGATCTAAAAATGAAGCGTGAAGCGGGTCCTGGCGAGCGTGTTTATCAAATGAACGTACAGCTTTTCCCGGTGACCGATAAATCGGAAGGGGGCCTCGCATGATTCTCTATTACACGCCTGGAACGTGTTCTTTTGCTCCGCACATTCTCTTAAATGAGCTCGGTTTCGATTTTAAGATTTTAAAAGTCGATCCGAAGACAAAAAAAGTCGAAGACGGATCGGATTTTTATTCGGTCAGCTCGAATGGTTACGTACCGGCGCTGAAGTTGGATGACGGGACTATTCTCACCGAAGGTGTTGCGATCATGCAGTACTTGGCAGATCTCAAGCCCGAGACAGGGTTGGCTCCGAAGCTTGGCTCGATGGAGCGCTATCAGTTGATGTCGATGATGAACTTCATCACTTCGGAACTCCACAAGGCCTTTGGTCCCCTCTTCGCATTGGATCGCATGGTGCAAAATCCAGAGGGTGCTGCGCAGTTGAAGAAGTTTACGAAGGACAATTTGGAACGGCGGTTCGAGTTTGTGGCGAAGATTCTTTCGGAAAAGACATTTATGATGGGCGATAAAATGACGATTGCCGACGTCTATCTTGTGACCGTACTCCGTTGGACTCGTTATGTCGGGATGTCTCTTGATGCTTGGCCTGCAATCACAGGATTCATGGGTCGCATGCACGACCGCGCATCGGTTCAAAAAGCGATCAAAGCCGAAGGCCTTAAAGGCTAAAAAAATTGCGGGACGGACCTTGTCTATCAAGGTCGATCGCTGCTTGTCGGGGGGCGACACATCACGATCTTCGCTGTCCTTCGCTTCGATTCCTTGGCGGTCTCCGGGAGAACTCACATTCAAACCGTTGATTGCAAATTCGGATCTCGGGGGGAGGGGTCCAGAATCCGCCAAAATTTCGAAACTTCTACTGACGCTACTAACAGCTCGCGTCCCGCACCCTTTAAGAGGAGCAACCCCGAGGCCACAAGTTGGTGGGCGGGGCTCCATTTTCTGAAATGCGATGTTTGGAAATGAGCTGTGAATAAGGCTTTGATGGCGAGAGTGTACCTGAAGTCCTTTCATGGATCGTCTTTAGAGCAGACATTTTCGGGGCAAATCGCGGAGAGGCGTTGTCGGCTTAAAAGTGCCGAGAAACGGCGATTGGGGCACTTCTGAGTACAATTTCCGTCACTGTCGGCCCCGGGTGCGGGACTCCGCCAGCGGAGTCGACGGCGACGGAATGAATTCTACGTCTCTCGAGCTTTCGACTATTTTTGTGGAGACTTCGTCGGTGCACCTCTAGCTAATGTTCTCCGACCAAATTGGAACGAAAAAAGTTTCGGCGCATCACGAAACCGATTGACGATACTTTTGTTTAGTTTTTCGAGTCTCGATTCAGTTCCGATGCTTCGCTCGTGGCATCACTCCTTTGCTCACACCACGTCCGCTGCTGAATGCAATTGTCATAAGCCATTCCGCGGCCTTCGCTTCAGTCGAGCTTGCCAGCCTAAGGCGGTGAGCGATGAAATTTTCGAAATTAAAACCGATGTTATTTTGAAATCGCTGAAACGGAAATCAATACGAAAGGAAACCCTGCGATGGAAGTGTTGTCGCGATTTACCAATCAAGAACTCAATCACAAAATCCAATCTACTGTGCGAGAAGAACGCCGAGCCACCGTCGAAGTCTTGCGGCTCTTGCGTGAAATCGAGCGTCGCATGGTTTACGCCGAGCTCGGCTTCCCAAGTCTTTTCGCGTATTGCACCGTTGAACTTGGATATTCGGAGGCTGCGGCCAGCCGCCGTATTGAAGCGATGCGCGCGATGCGAGACGTGGCCGAAATTGAAGAGAAGATCGAATCTGGTGAACTGAGTTTGTCGACCGTGGCCCAAGCGCGAGTCGCAATTCGTGCCCACGAGCGAGAAACGAAGGTCAAGGTTACCGCCGAGCAAACGAAATCGGTGATGTTGCAACTCTCAGGACTCTCAAAGCGGGCCGCCGAAAAAGTTCTTGTTCGCGAACTGCCGGTCACACTTAGCGCTCAACCGATTCCTGAAAGGCAGCTGGCGACCGGTGGCACGCGTGTGACTTTAGATTTGACCGAAGACGAGATGGCCGTGATCGAGGATCTCCGACGACTGCAAAGCAAAACTCAAAGCACGAAAGATCTATTGTTGAATTTGGCGAGAAAAGAACTCGCCAGAAAAAAGCGTGAGCGCGGTGAAGCTCCGCCGATTCGTGAGTCAAAGCAGACGACCGAAGCGATCACTCCGCCAGCGGAGGAAGCGGGACACTTTTCTGCACCCGTCAAAAGACTCGCTTGGCAGAAAGCAGAGAGTCAGTGCGAGTATATGTCGCCGTCGGGGCGCCGCTGCGAGGCTCGTCATCGCCTGGAATTTGATCATCGGAAGCCCCTGGCGCTCGGCGGAGAAAGTAGCAGTCAAAATATTCGGATTCTTTGCCGTGAGCACAACGTTTTTCAAGCCGTTCTAAAGCTCGGCGCGCCGGTGATGGCTCCATATCTACCGCGACTTAGCGGTTCGTAACGTTCCATCGGGCCAATCGCACTCTATGCATGGCGACACTGGCTCAGAAGCGAAGCGAACGGCTGAGAAAGCTAGAATCTGCGTTCCGTATTTACTGAAAACCTGACTATACTCACGCCCATGTCATTAAATTGGAAAGACTTAAAGACCGTTGAAAAACGTGTGTGGCTGGCCGTGCTTGTTGCGGCCCTTGGATATTTTGTCGATATCTACGACCTTCTTCTATTTTCAATCGTGCGGGTGCAGTCGCTACAGGACTTGGGATTTTCTGGCGATGAGCTTCTCGCTAAAGGCGTGCTGCTGATCAATATCCAGATGGCCGGCCTTTTGGTGGGCGGCGTTCTGTGGGGCATTCTTGGGGATCGCCGCGGTCGTCTTTCGGTTTTGTTTGGATCTATCATTATGTACTCGGCCGCGAATCTCTTGAACGGATTTGTTCAAAATATCGAGCAGTATGCGATTTTGAGATTTATCGCGGGCGTCGGTCTTGCTGGTGAATTGGGTGCTGGTATTACTTTGATTTCAGAACTTCTTCCGAAGAAAGTTCGTGGATTCGGCACTACGGCTGTCGCTTCGATTGGAATTTTGGGAGCTGTCTTTGGCGCCTTTATGGGCGACATCTTCAACTGGCGAACGGCGTATATTATCGGCGGCGTGATGGGTTTTGCGATTCTTCTCCTTCGGGTTGGAGTCACAGAGTCTGGAATGTTTGAAAAAGCGAAAGAGACTGCGAAATCCCGCGGAAATTTTCTGCTGCTCTTTGCGACGCGCGAACGACTGGTTAAATTCGTTTCATGTATCGTGATCGGTTTTCCAATTTGGTATGTGGTTGGAATTCTTCTGACGTTTGCTCCTGAATTTGGTGTTGCTATGGGGATGTCGACACTTCCCACGGGCGGAAGTGCTGTGATGTACGGATACATCGGACTTTCTCTGGGCGATCTTTCAAGTGGACTTTTGAGCCAGTGGCTTCAGAGTCGGCGAAAATCGATTTTACTTTTCATCGGTGTCACCGTGGTGGCGGTGGTGGCGCATTTGTTCTTCCCGCATTCAACCACGTTCACGTTCTATGCGACATGCCTCTTCATGGGATTCGGTGTCGGATACTGGGCAATGTTTGTTCAGGTCGCGGCCGAACAGTTCGGAACGAACATTCGATCGACCGTGACGACAAGTGTTCCTAACTTCGTTCGCGGTGCGGTGATTCCTTTGACGGCATCGTTTGAATGGGGCGCGCCAACCTATGGGGTGATCAGTACGACGGTGGTGATTGGACTTGTGACATTGGCGATCACGCTGATGGGGCTCTATGCCTTGGCCGAGTCGTTTCACAAAGATCTCGACTATCATGAATGAACCCCTGCGGGGTTACCACGAATGAACCCCTACGGGGTTACCACGAGTGAGCCCCAATGGGGCCGGGGTTACGAGAAGAGGTAAACGCGGCGGGCTTTGGCGTCGTGGAAGTCTTTGGGAAGAGTGTCGCGCGTGAGTTCGCGAACTTTGTAGTCGTCCATGTCTTTGAATGACTCATCCAAAGAAAATTCCCGACGATTGGCGCTGAAAATCAAAACACCGTCTGGCGAAAGAGCTTCAAGACACTGGTCGATCAACCACTTGTGATCGCGCGCAATATCCCAAGTCCCTTCCATTTTTTTCGAATTCGAAAACGTCGGCGGGTCGCAGAAGATAAAATCGTAGGGGCCGGTCTTTCGTGCCGAACCGTCCTTCATCCACTGAAGAACATCTTCATTGATGAAGCGATGGTTCGACGTCATGAGATTATTGGCGATAAAGTTTCTTTCGGCCCACGCTAAATAGACTGGCGACATATCAACGCTGGTCACTGTCGCTCCGGCACGGGCGGCATAGACCGAAAAACTTCCTGTGTAACAAAAGAGATTTAGGAAACGCGTTCCGAGGCGGGCGTCAGTTCTGCGTTGAACGTGATCCGCTACAAGTTTTCTAGTTCGGCGATGATCAAGAAAAAGACCCGTGTCGAGGTAGTCATGAAGGTTCACTAAAAACTTGTGTGATCCTTCGCGGACTAAAAGTTCAGGCGAGCCACGAGATTTTCTTGAGTACTGGCGGCCTTTGGTTTCTTCGGTCGGGCGAGGGGCTTGGCGTGCGCGACGTTTGACGACCATATTGGCGCGAGGAATGCCGAGCGCGACAACGGCCGCAATTGTATCCTCAAAGTTTTGTTCTTTGCCGCTGTCGATTTCATCATCGCGCCGGTCCCACAAAACCGAGTGATTGCCAAAGACTTCGATGATGAACGGGTATTCCGGAATATCTCGATCATAAAGACGAAAGGCCTCAATCTCGAGCTTGTCGGCCCAGGGTTTGAGTGTGCTCCAATTTTTCTTAAGACGATTGGCGATAGCGCTCACGCCCTCAGTGCTATCATCAGTCGTGACGAAGTGCCACGATCGGGTTTAAGAACGATGCTTTTCTGGCTGGATAGAGTCCGAAGACGACTCCAATTGTTGCCGAAAATGAAAACGACATCAGAACAGAGCCCAACGTTACACTCATGGTCCATCCGGTGACGGCCGCCAGTAAAAGAACCGAAGAAACTCCCACCACGATCCCCGCAAAACCCCCGAGGGCACTGACCACTAAAGACTCCGTCAAGAACTGGAGAAGAATGTCTCGTCGCTGGGCTCCGACAGCTTTTCGAAGGCCAATCTCGCGGGTTCGCTCTGTCACCGAGACAAGCATAATATTCATAATGCCAATGCCACCGACAAGAAGCGAGATCCCAGCAATCGCTGCGAGAAGTAGCGACATGGTTTTGCTACTTTGAGAAAGTGCGGCCTGTAGGTCCGCCATATTTCGAATCGAGAAAGCATCTTCGGCGTACTCTTCGCGCACGCTGTGTCGCTTATTCATGAGCTCGATAATGCTTTCTTCGATCGGCTTTGAGTCGACGCCAGGATTCATTTCGATATCGATCGAATCGACATTTGTTTTTCCCAAGAGCCGGTACATCGCCGTCATCAATGGAACGATCACAATATCATCTTGATCGCGCCAGCCCGAGGCACCTTTTTCCGGCAGAACGCCGATAACTTGAAAGCTAATTCTGTTCACGCGAATCATTTCGCCAATGGGATTTGAAGTGCCGAAAAGCTCGCGCACGACCGTTGCGCCAAGAAGAATAACTCGCACCCGCCGCGTATTTTCATCCTCGGTAAAAAACCGTCCAATGATCGGCGTCGAGGCTTTCATCGTTTCATAGGCAGGAGTCGTGCCGGTGACTTGGGTGTTCCAGTTCTTATTTCCGTAGTCGACCTGCACGCGCCCACCCACGCTGGGAGCGACAAATCGAATGCCTGCGACTTCGTCTTGAACGGCCAATGCGTCGTCAGGCTGAAGTTTTGCGGTCGACCCAGATTCTTGAGCCACGCCGCCCATGCGCTGAGCGCCGGCGCGAAGAACCAGAAGATTTGAACCAAGAGACGACAGCTGACTTTCGATGGCCGTCTGAGCGCCACGACCTAGCGCCAACATCGCGACGACAGCTGCGACACCTATTAAAATTCCGAGGACCGAGAGGCTTGTTCGGATTTTATTGGCCCACAAGGTTCGAAATCCTTGCTCGACATGAAGAGACAACGGCGCTGAAGCTGCGTGCGCAGATTTTGCGGTTTGCGCCGCGGATGCAATTGAAGCTGACGGTGCCGACAGTGAAAGATTCGCTCCAGGGCTCGGGCGGACGATGGCGGCCAGGCGTTCATCGCTTTGAATTTTCCCATCGCGCATTCGGATTCGCCGTTTTGCTTGGTGACCGATCTCTTCTTCGTGCGTCACAAGAACGACGGTGATTCCTTGAGCGTTCAGCTCATGAAGAATCGCCATGATTTCTTTTTCCGATGTTGAATCCAAATTGCCGGTGGGCTCATCGGCAAAAACGATGGCCGGGTTGTTGACTAAGGCGCGAGCAATCGCGACTCGTTGCTGCTGGCCGCCCGACATTTCATTGGGTCGATGGTCCTGGCGGTCGCCAAGACCAACACGGGTGAGAAGTTCGGTCGGTCGTGTTTCGTGAGCTTTTGAAGAACGAGCCATTTTTCCGCTATAGAAAAGTGGCAGCATGACGTTCTCTTTGGCACTCATTCTTGAGAGCAAGTGAAACTGTTGGAAAATAAAGCCGACCGTCTCGCGCCGTAAGACCGCAAGCTCATCATCTTGAAGGCCCGCAGCCTCGTGACCTAAAATCTTGTAGGAACCTTCTGTGGGTGTATCGAGAAGACCAAGGATCTGCATGAGAGTCGATTTGCCGCTACCAGAAGGTCCCATGATGGCGACGAAGTCACCCGGTTCGATGGACAGCGAGACATCTCGAAGCGCATGAACTTCGTGCTCTCCCATCCGGTAGACTTTGGAAAGACCCTTAACTTCAATCATGTGGTTTCAAACATTTTTATCGTCGATTCCCACGTCCGCCGCGGGGTGGACTTGGCATGAACGGATTGCTGGCGCGGTCGCTTGACGAAGACTCGCCAAGCGTTCTGGCAAGAACGACATCGCCCTCTTTAAGGCCACTGATGATTTCTGAAACCTTGCCGTCGGAAAGCCCAAGCTCAATCACTGTTTTCTGGGGTTCGCTGGAACTCTTATTCGCTTTGGAATTCTCGATCATGACAGATGTTTCTCGACCGTCAGTGCGCACGGCTTCATTGGGAACGATGAGCACATCCTTTTTTGAAGCCACTTCGAAGCGGACAGTCGCCGTCATTCCGCTTCTCATTGTTTCGGGAGGCGCCTGCGGAGTGACGTCGACTTCGTACATCGTGACGTTGTTCACCGCTTTGGCTTCAAACGCGATGCGGGCCACTTTCGCAGCGATCGGCGATTTGGGATAAGCATCCAGCGTAATAATGGCTGTTAGACCTGACTTTACTTGTGCGAGATCCGTTTCATCAACTTGAGCTTTAACCGTGAGTCGGTCCGACAGAACGAGAATTGGATCGGCCGACGTGAATGTTTGTCCTGGCTCTACACTTCGCAAGATCAAAGTTCCATTGATCGGTGAAACGATCGGAGTTGCCCGGTAAAGCTCTTCCCATCGCGAGACTTCTTCTGCACCTTTGGCGCGAGCCGCATCCAAAACGGCGGCTCGCTCTGTTGAACTCATCCACGCCAAAATCTGGCCGCGCGAGACCCGCTGCCCTTCGCGAGCGAGTACGGATTCGATGCGACCCGCAATGGGCGGTTTTATTTCAAGACGATTTTCTGGCTGAACCGTACCGGTCGCGCGAATTGATATTTCGACATCGCCCCGAGCAATCGTGAGTCGCTTGAAACTTTTCGCTTCTTTTTCTGCCTCAGTTTCTTTGCTGAAGTACCATGTAGAGACCAGACTGAGGATGGCGAGAAGGGCCGCGGTAATTATTAGATTTTTTTTCCGAGATGCGATCATGGCCAAACTCCCTTGCCCTGAGCTTTTTCCCATGCGGCTTCAGCCACAGTTCTTGTTCGGCGGGACTGAAGGACCGTGCGCTGCCTTGTGATGAGATCGTTTTCGATAATATCCCAGTCCTCAAACGTCAGAAGTCCATTGTTGTACTTTGTCCGAGCGATTTCCGAGCGCGCGGTCGCTGCCTTTCGAAAACTCTCATCCGTTCTTAAGCGGGCGACGGACTCGAGATACTCCGACCAGGTGCTCTCGAGAAGCCGCTTCGCCTCCCGCAGTGTATTTTGCTGCACAAAGTTCGCGGCATTCGCGGTTGCGACAGCGGATCGATAGTTGGCTAAGTCGCTTCCTCCCGAAAACAGAGGAAAGCTTAAAGTAATTCCGATCGCTCGTGTGTCGGTCGTATTGGGGAAAAAGTCACTTCCACGTTTTCCGATGGAGCTGGTCAGATCGAGCGTTGGAAAAAACGAGGCTCTCGCCGCACGGCCCGCTTCGGTCAGTGAGTTTGTTTGCTCGATAGATTTCAAATATTCGGGCGTAAGTAACGCGGTCATTTCAAAGTCGGGTGAATTTTGGGGAGGTTCCGTGACGGGTACATTTCCTGTCACGTCGATCTTTGCCGTTTCAGGCCCGTCGAGGCCGAGAATTTTTGCCAGAGCTTGAGACGATGTCTTAAGTGAGTTCTGTGCCTGCAAGTCATCAAAGCGCGCCTGTTCGAGGTAGGCTTCCGACAAAAGGACAGAACCCTTGTTCTCGCGGCCACTTTCAAAACGAAGTTGAACAAGGCGAAGATTTTCTTCTCGGCGTTTTAAAATCTGACGACTCAGTTTCGCGGATTCTCGCGCGAGCGCCGCGGACTCAAAAGCGGTTTTTAAATCTGAAGACACTCGAGCATTCTCGATGGCGAGCGTCGCTTGTGCCTCCTTCAATTCGGCTTCGGCCTTTGATACTTTGGACACATCCGCAAATCCTGAAAATAAATTGAGATTCGCATTGAGCCCTGCGGTCCAACCCGTGCCAGTAGTCACGGGGACACCGCCCGAGCCAGATCGCTCGGTCGACTCATAACCGACGGACGCTTTTACCGAAGGTAGAAAACCAGAATAAGATCCGGCCTTCCTAGATTCCGCCGCACGAACACGTTCTTTGGAGGCCAAAAGATCTGGATTTTTCTCTTGGGCAAAAGTGACGGCGTCATTCCACGTGAGCTGTTGGTTTGGCGCTATCGTGTTCGCCAACAGTTCGGTGGGTCGAGTCGCGAGAGAAAAAAGCACTATTATGAGTGCGGCAGGCAGGGTCATAGATTCATTGTAGCGGAGGTTTGTTAAAAAACGGAGAGTCCTATCTCTGCGTCATTGCGACCTTACAGTTTGTTACAGTAAAGTTCGCACCCCGAAGAAGCCGTAGTATTTCTCCTGCAAAGTGAACTCGGCGTCCGTTTTACCAATGGCGTGTCGCCCTTCAAAGAGCAGGATGAAGTGATCCCCTGTGTTTCTTTCGATCGAGACGCCGATGATTCCAGATTGATCTAAACCCGAGTGAAGGTATCTCAAAGACGCTTGCCAAAGACCGGTATTACCTATGTCGGGGGCACGAATGCTGAAGTAGCCATAAGTTTTCGCATAAAGCTCAAGTCCTGGACGATTCAGTCGTGCAAGATTTGTGGAAGCTCGAGGGTTAGTCGGAAGTGCCGACTGAAGTGCTTGCCGAAACTGATCTTCGCTAAATCCCATCGGATTTGAAATCACTTCGGCGCGCATATCTAAGCTTTCAGTTTCAAGACGAAGTCCAAAAACGCCGACGTGCTGCCATTCGCCATTGGTTTCAGTCTCTAGCATATCGAAGACGAGCGGACTTGTGGCTTGCGGTGTGTAGCGGAAGGGACGTTCAGTCATACGGAAGTCACCATAAAGAGAAAATCCTTCGATCGGCATCAAGCTAAAATAAAGACCTCCGAAAGGTCTCGACTCCTCTTCCGTTCCGCCAATGAGGCCCAGATAATTTTGCGCTTCGTCTGCGTCTCGCACTTCAGACTTCAAAAGGACCTTGGGAACAAAGGGTCGGTCACCGATGTACGACGGTTCTTGATTTGATAGACCTTCAACGATGAGGACGTGGCTCCAATCCACCGAGGGCGTCCAATTAAGGCGTGCCAGCGCGTGTCCGCCTTCGCGCCAGAGAAGAGATCTTTGATCACGGTTAAAATGAAAGATGGGATTGCTCGGCGAAATAATTTCGGCAGGGCCCCACTGGTAATTCTGCAGTCCCAAAGTGAACGAGACTTCGCGAGTGAGCCACGCCTCACCGAACACTTCCAGAAACTCAACTTTACCGACGCTTGATTGTTCGATGATGACCGGATTCTGACTGCGGCTTTGAAACGTATCAAGATAGCCGCGTGGCCTTGCCACAAATTTGTAGCGAGATCCCCAGGTGTGTCGGTAATCAAGAATCAGATCCGTTCTTAAACCCATGTCAGGAATTTTTAAGAAAGCGTTGTTTGGATTGAAGCTGGATTCATTGGGACTACTTCCGAAGCCGCCGTTCAGCCAGTCCACGCCCAAGGTCGATACACCTTGGGGTGCTTTCCGAATCCTCTTTTTTCGAATGATTTTTTTTGAGCGCTTTTTGGTGACCGGTCCAACGCGCTCGTCATCAGTGTCTGTTTGTGCAAACCCTTGATGGGACACGATCGACAGAGAGAAAATCAGAACCCATCTAAGTATGGATGAGATTTTCACTGATTTTCCTTTTCAGGGTCTGCCTCGTCGCCCAATAGGCGCCAAGAGCACACAGACTGACCAAAAGTGTCGTGCTCAGAATGTAATCGAACGGCACAACAGCGATGGAAAAAGGAACGGACTCTGCAAAGAGGCCCCCGCGATAGAAGATCCCCGAAGCATTCGCGGCCACCGTCAGTAGCGCCGACGTGACGGCTCCCGCAATGGATCCAGCAAGCCCCAACATTGCAGCCTCAATAACGAAAAACAGTGTGACGTGACGGTGGGTGTAGCCAAGGCTTCGCCATGTTCCGGTTTCACGCGTCCGCTCTTTGACGATTTTGATCAGAGTGTTTAGAACGCTTAAGACCGCAATGCAGAGAATAATTAGAACGACAAAATTTTTGAAGACCAGAAGCAGTGACATCACTTTCCTGTAGATTTCGCCAATGATCTTATGGTCCCGCCACTCGACGGCTTTCAATGTAAGTCCGCTGGCGGCGATCGTCTTTTGTAGCTCGGCCGCAAACGACACCGATTCGCTGGGATCTTTTAATGTCACAGAGTAGGCTGATACACTTTTCGTGTTGGCCAAAGACTGCGCCATTTCAAGCGACATCAAGGCCCATCGGCTGTCGAGATCTTTGATTCCCGCATCGACGAGACCCGTCACATTCAGATTTACGGCACTGATTTGTCCACTGGGAGTTGCTGACGAGAACTGAAGTAGCGAAGCTTCGCACTTAAAAGGACGATCGACATTTTCGTAACCGTCCATATTTCTCTTCACATGAATCGGTGGATTGGGCTTACAGCCCATGCGTCGTGCAAGCTCTTGCCCCAATAAAACAGAATTTGGAGGCGACATTTCAAGAGGCACTCCGTAAATCGCATTCCAAAACCAAATTTTTCCGCGAATAGCTTCAGCTTTTTTCGTATCGATGCCAACGCCAAAAAAAATAGTGGATGTCGTATCATTGGCCACAAGTCCATCGACCCGAAGTGACTTAGCCCAAGCGTCGATCTTATCAGATTCGCCCAGTATTTTCTCCAGACGCCCTTGTTGGTCTGGCGTGATCGAAAAATTCCAAGGCATCGATCGTCCGTCGGGTGTCTGAGCCATCTCGTTTTCGATATTGATATCGCCGAACATCATTTTTTGCCGTGTTTCGATGACGATCAATCGGCGAGACTGCTCGATATAACCTTCAAAAAGCACCAAGGCCACAAAACCAGCGGCCACAGACAAAATAGCCGCCAACGATTGGCGAGAGTGACGGCGAAGATTTCTGTAGGCGATTTTGAAGTAAAGGTTCATGGCTTTCGGCTATCTCGACAGACTGTTAATATTGAAGATGGCGGGCGGAAGCGAATCTAACTTTAGTTTTGAGTAGCTGAGCGTACTTTTATTCTTCCTATTCTTTACGTCGGTAATGATCATCTTGCTGATGAAGGGAACTTTCTTTCCTTGGACGACGATCGAATTTCCGTAATCGAAAGTCGCTTCTTTGAAAACTTCGCCTTGCAAAGTCATGAACGCTGCTTTTTTAGCGAGCTTTGACTTTTCTGACACCCAGTACCGGATTTGATCGTAGGTGACTTGGTCTGACTTTGCCTTCAGCAGAAGAACTTTGTGGGGCTGTCCGTCCAAAGTTTCAGTGCGTTCGATTTCGGCTGTGTAGTCGCGAGCATAGTTGGTCGATGCGATGTCGCCATTGGCGGCCTGCCCGGAAAGACGCTGCCGAGACGAAATTGCAATCGGCCGACGAAGAGACGGTTTAAAAAACCACATTGTGCGGTCGTTAAAGAGAAAAACTTCACCTTTAAATTTCGCTGGCTGAGTGGCCTCGGCCAACGCATTGACGTCGCGTGCTTTAATAACAAACGAGCGATCCGACTTTGTTCCGTTTTCGGTACTTTCGACACGGACGTTCCAAGTGACGCCCGTCGCGACGCCGCCACGGGCGCGGTCGGACGCCTCAAGAAGGTCTTCCGCCGAGTTCGCGAAAACCAAATCGGCTGACATCGGAATCAAAGCCGTAAAAATCAAAACCCTTAGAATCAAATTAGGCGAAAGAAATCGAGTCATACGTAAGACCTCACTCAAGTAGTAGAAGGGCGATGCGTTCTTTCACTTTTCTTTTGACCAGCCAGCCCGAACAAACTGCAGCGATCACAATCATAGTCAGGGTGAGGCCCGCATGCATCCAAGGTTTGGTCAAAATTTTGATGAGAACAGAATAGGTGGTTCCCGCGGACTCAACCGTCCAGCCCGCCGAACTAATGATGACCGCAAGTATTTCGGAGACGAGAAGTCCCAAAAGCGACGCACCCAACGCCAGCCAGCAAGCTTCTTTCACGAAAAGACTTTTCACGCGGTCGGGCGGGAAGCCAATGGCTCGAAGTGTCCCCATCTCTTTCGCGCGCTCGAGAATCGAAATCGTCATCGAATTAACGATAATAAGACCGGACGCACCGAAGATTAGAAGAGCAAAGAAAGATCCCATCGCATAAAGGAAAGACATCGTCCCGTTATAAAAGAGCCCGATGCGGTCGTCGGTGAAGGGGTAGGCTTCAAGATCAACGCCTCGGTTTTTAAACTCGGTTCGCATGTGGTCGACAACCCGGCCAATGTCGTCATCATTTTTTAGGAAAAGAACTTGGTGGCTCGCCCCTTGTGTCTGAAGGAGCTCGCGCACGATTTCAATCGGCGCAATGACGCTGGAATCTTCGAGGATGGGTGTTCCGGTCGAGTGTTTAAGCGCAACCGTTCCATTGATGGCATTTAAGTCGCCATCAAAAGTCCGTCCGGCCAAGACGACTTGTTTGTCGGCTGCGGCGAGCGCAGAAATTTCAGATTTATAACCTAGGATTTCGCTGACACCTTGGCTCACTGAAATCGCGTCGATGGTTTCTTTTGAACTTTTAGAAAACGACTGACCCGACTGCAGCGCCACAAACTCAGGAGCGTGCTTTTGAACTCGTGGATGATTTCTGCTGAAATCGTCGACCTCGGGTTGGACGCCGCGGATAAAAACCGGAATCGAGCGCGATCCGACCGAAAGAAGCGCCTGTGTTGAAAGGTAAGTTCCAGTGGTCTCGATCTGTGAAGCGATGGGTTCAAGGGATTTCGCGATCGCCTCAAGCTCGGTACCGGTCATATGGTACAGCGCCGGTTGAAGTTCGTAATTGTCGAGGCCACCTTTTTTGTAGATGGAGACGTGGCCTGTGCCGTTACCGTAGATCAGAGGGATCTTGGCCGCGTACTCGATATTGAAAATATGGCCCGTTAGAAGAGTCAAACCGACATAAGCAATCACGATCGCAAGGCCGGTTGAGATCGTGCGCCTTGGATTTCTCTTCAGGTTTCGAAGAGCCAATATCCAGTCGAGTCGTGAATTCATCAAGAAATCATTCCATCGCTGATGTGAAGCACGCGGCCAACACGTCCGATCAGTTTCTCATCGTGCGAGCAAAAGAAGAAAGTCACATTCTTCTTGCGGTTCAGATCCAGCAGTAAATCAATAATCTTGTGAGCTGTTTTGGAATCCAGATTGGCCGTCGGCTCGTCAGCCAAAATAAGTTTTGGACGCGTCACAAGCGCACGAGCAATCGCGACCCGCTGACGCTGTCCTCCGGAAAGTCGATCTGGTAAGTGATTTTGGTGGTCCAAAATTCCTACGTCTTGGAGGGCTGTTTGCACGCGTTCGCTGCGTTCAGCGGGACTTAGCTCGGGCTGCATGAGAAGTGGGAGCTCAATATTTTCTGCGGCCGTCAATACGGGTATAAGATTGAAGGACTGGAAAATGAATCCGATTTTTCGATTGCGCAAGTGACTGAGCTCGACCTCACTCAGTGCCGAGATGTCTTGGCCATCGAAAACAATTTTTCCTTTGTCGGGAACATCGATCGATCCGATGAGATTTAACAGAGTCGATTTCCCAGACCCGGATACACCTATCAGCGCCGTGAATTCTCCAAGTGCGATTTCAAGATCGATACTTTTGAGTGCAGGGACTTCGACTTCGCCCAGCAAATATCGTTTTTCGACGCCTTTGAGGCTTACAAGAGTTTGCGATGTCATGCTGTGAGTATAAGGAACTTCGCTCGGCGCGCAAGGCCTGCGGCTTCATTTCATCCGCGGTACGTTTTAGAGCCCTCTGTGAGCGATGTCAGAGTATGGGTCACGAGTTTGTCCCATGCGCTGTCGGACTTGAGGATTTTAAAACCGTAATGACCGAAACCACTTTGCCAACAGACTTTGATTTCAAGATGAGCGAGTGTTTGCTCGCCGATTTCAACGCTCGCTCGAAAGCGTTGGCCGTCGCCTAAGCGCGCGGAGCTGAAGCCAAGAAGGCCTTGGTAGGAAATGTTTCTGACCTGAAGATCGACCCCCAGCGGCGAGATCCCGATGGTTTTTTCAAGCGGAACGATTCTCGCGGGACAATCCGAGTCGAGTCGCACGTCCATTCGGTCGTAGGGCGTTTTTGAAGCGGACCCATTTCCGTTAAGGACCAATCGGTATTTGTTTTGTGGATAAAGTCCCTGAATGACCGATCGTTCAAAGTCGGACATGTCGCGCAGAACTGAGGTTTTTTCGCAGAAGAAGTAACTCATCAATTCTGGCGTCATGACGGGATCTGAAATCATATTGAACTGACGTTCAGGAAATTCAAAGTTGTCGATTTTATTTTCGCAGAAATACTTAAAAAGATTCTGTTCGTCCGGGTATTTCGAATAGACGGCCTTGTAGCGTGCCTGGGCTGTTCGAAGGTCGAGGCACTCGGAAATAACCGTCGCGCCGTTGGAGAACCCGTAGTTTTTCACGACACGATTTTCTAGCGCATCAAAAAGCAGAAGCGATTCGTAAAAAAAGCGACGGAACGGCTTAATGACGATCAGCTTCATGTCGATTCCAAAATACTTGGTCGTGTACTCGTACAAGTATTTCAGAAGGCCAAAGATAATTTCACGATTGTCGTTTCGGTAGGCTTCATCCAGCGTCAGCGACGAAATTTCAGCGAACCGAATTCCAGCCTGTAGAAGTCGAGAAACATCAAACGCTTTGGATGCAGGAACGCCGAAGGGACCCATTCTGAAAACGGAAAGCGTCGCAATGACGCGTCCATTGAGCACGGCAATCAGAATACTTGTGCTTGGAAGCGCATGATAGGGCGTGATGCGCATTTCGCTTTTATTGGGTTTCATCGACCCGCTGGCAACGTACGAATGGTAAAGAAGATTGAAGACTTGCTCGAGTTCTTCTTTGGTTTCAGCCAGTTTAAAGCGCAGATTCTCTGGTGGTTTGTAATCCAGCTTTACCTTCGAACGAATAAAAGTGTCGCGGGTATCCCGCGGCAGGGCCGAGAACAGCCGTGTCATTGCTTCTTTTTTTATTCGTCGAAGTCGTCGGCTCATTTCGACTTTCCTTTTTTGGCAATCGTCAAAACGACGCCCGCCGAAAGAAAAAAGCGACCACTGGCTGCAAGCGGTTCAGTTTGTTTAATCCAAGTTTCCAGCTCTTCGCGCCGACCACAAAGATCCGACTTAAAGCCCAGCGATATCTTCGCAAGAATGCCGAACGGAAGATCGGCTGTCGTAAAATTCAAAACTCGGTTTTGAACATCGACATAGCCCACTTCGTTCAAGTAGCCACCGATTTTGCGGCCGACAAAACGGTCACCGCCGCGGCCGGCCTGAAGTTTTTGTGCGTCCTTAATGAGGTCGGTAACGAATTGGCTTTCGGGGTGCTGAATGTTCAAACCATCGTCTGTGTCGAGTACACAGACGGTGCCGTTCTCATCGAGCGTTCTGTGAACATCGGCCAAAAGTTGCAGACGCTCGGGCGCGTGCTGCAAAACAAAACGCAGGTATGTAAAGTCTTGTGACTTATCATCCAAGGGAAGTTTATCGGATGTCGAATGCAAGGCACGGAAACCCAATTTGGGGTGCTCCATTTTTTGCTGCCGACAAATTTCGAGAAGTTCGGCGCTGGTGTCACACGACGTAACTTGCCCTTGCGCTGCGAGTTTGCAAAGAAGCGGCGTCAAGAATCCAGGACCGCATCCGACTTCAAGAACGCGGTGGTTTTCTTTCAAACCGCCCCATTCTTTGAGAAGCTTCGATTCCAGCGGGTAAAGGCGCTCGGCTTGCGTCCGTAAGCGCGCCAGTTCGGCGTCGCGACTCGACATGGTAGAAACATTGTAAGAACCCTTATCGCTCATGACGTCCTCATTTTATGAATTCCAAAAAGCGAGTTTCTAGTTCCCCGTAATACTTGTTCGCAAAAGCGATTTTGATTCTTTGAAAGAGTCCGCGATTTCCAAAGAGCAAGCGCCGCCTTCGGTACACTCCGACATAAGGATCGAACTGTGTGAACGTCGGCGCCTGAAAAAGAGGACGACGATTCAAAATCGCGATCAACACTTCGGAAGCGACCAACGAACCACCCAGTGTGCAACCGGTCGCGATGGAAGGCCCAGTCCCGCGCTCGACCAGCATTTCTTTGCTAAGTTTTAGGTAGCGTAAATGGAGACCTGCCGGAGCGATCCCAATCGAGAAATGAATCATCTGCCGAAACTTGCTCATGCCGGGGCGCCAGTTAAAGTACTGATCAGCCGTCATCGAGGTTGGAGAGAAAACATGAAGCGTCGCAGAGAATCCAAGGGGTGCTGAAAGGATCACGGTTTTTCCGTGACGAGCGCAAGCGTCGTACAAAAGTCGCCGTGCTGAAAGACAGAAGAAGTCGAGGGAATCGACGACGATGTCGCAGGAAGTGACGAACTCGTCGACAGTGTCAGGTGTAATGCCCGATCGGAATTCACGGACTTCTGTCCCTGGACTTATGTCTTGAATCATCTCTGTCATGACCTCGACTTTTGTACGGCCTAGAGTCTTGTGACTCGCGCCGATCTGTCGATTGGTGTTGGGGATGTCGAAGACATCGATGTCGGCGATCGAGAAGCGCCCAATGCCCATGCGAGTGAGGTTGATCAGTGCCTGGCCGCCCAGTCCACCGACCCCCGCAACGGCGACGCTCTTCGCCTTAAGGGTGTTTTGTTCGGAAATCGACACGATTCCGATATTTCGCGAGAATCTCTTCCCGTACTCTTCGGCTGACATTTTCTCACACCCCTAGCCAGCGTATCGGTTCGGCATTTTGGGACATGAGGCCTAAGAGTTTAAGACCGACAAAAGAGTGTTTATCGATCCGGTATGTGCTAAGGTCCAGGTGGTTTCTTTTCGTGTGGGGGCGTCCCGGTTTCGACGTGGGCGCTGACGGTCAAGGAGCATGCCGGGGCGCCCGAGGTCCCCGTAAAAACGGGCAAACAAGTAATTGGCGACAATTACGCTCCTCTCGCAGCTTAACTGATGCGAGGCATGAGACCAGGAAGTGTTTGCGGTCCTGACTCTCGTGTAACTTTAGCGAACTCGTTCCAACCGTGTTTTCTCCAGGCGGTTGGGATTAAAAATGCTGGGGGAGGGATGAGAGAAAGTTTGTCGATGGACGCTTTCTCATCGCCCTTAAAACATCGACTAAGCATGTAGTCGCCTTGATTCTGATCGCTTGCGGACGGGAGTTCGACTCTCCCCGCCTCCACCAATTTTTTTTACACAACAAAAAGATTTTCCCCCAACGGGGGAGGATCTTTTTGTTTTTGAGCATCGGTCGTGCAGGGAGAGCCGAAGTGCTGTGTAAGCCGCGGACGGAGTTCTTGTGCGTTGCTGCGGACGCCAGAGGCGTCGGTAGCGATGCGCAAAGCGAGCATCGGCGAGGAGACTTGCGACGACCCGAGCGGAGCTTCCGAGTTTCGCGGCGCTCGATGCGCCGTGAAACGAGCCGACAGGAAGTAAAGAGACGGCGGAAATTCACTGAGCTTATCGAGATCATGGATCAAGTTCGCCATTTCGTCGCGTCGAATTGCTTACGAACGCAGTTTTACTGATGGGTCACATTGTCAGCCGTGCACGTTCCAAGTGGTGGCGCATTCATATAGATATCTTCCGAAAGATTGAATTTCGCATTCTTGGAACGAATCAATAGCTGATCTTCGCCGAGCGTCTTCGCCGGCGGAGTTCGAACGAGGCAAATTGGGTTGCGACTTTTATCAATAGAGACAACCTCAGCGGATCTCCAGGTAATCGCTTCGAGATTCAGAGCTGCATGGGGGCCGTTATTTTCCTTTCTGAACCAAAGCACGGCGTGGTGATGACGATCACCTGGACGAATCGCAGTAGGAAACTCGAGAAGGGTAAGCTGAAAGACGACGCCACCTCGTCCGTCATCCGCCGCAGACAGGTTCACCTCATTACCGATAACCAGTGTGACATCCGTCGGCTGCGAACCATAAGCGTCGACTCGAACTCGCAGACCCTTTACCGGTAAGACAGCGTTGCCGATCTTCATGCTCGCCGGCGCGGCTTCGATACTGACTTTACAAGACGAGCTTTGTTTGGTGACAACACCAGTACACTCCGATGGCATCTGGCCGCCACGTTCGGTGCCTTGGATGGCGAGAAAGATTTCCTGACTCGAAAGTTTTAGTTCTTGGAGTCGTTCTTTCGGTGATTCGAACTGGCGCGGGTTGAAATAGCGACGATCGAAACCATTTCTATTCATCAGTTCCACAAACTCCTGGAGTAGAATCGTGCGGTCTTTGTTTTGAAACATCCATGATGTCACTGTCCGGATGTTTTCGTTGTCTTCACTATTAAGTTGCCGAGGGACTTCCGGGGGCATTGCTTTGTCGAGCAGCGCGGCGTTGTCGAGACAGAATTTGGTGTCGCCGCCAGAAATATCAAACTTGCAGAAGTCAGCCGCCGGCATGAATTTAAAGAAATAAACATTCATTACCCACTCATGGAGCAACGTCTCTGCCTGCTCGATCGAGCCGGGCTCTTTCGCGCCCTGTTGTTCGTAGAGTTCTTTTTTTATCCACACCGAGCGCGCCGTTTGTCGCGCGATTTGAACGGTCGACGTCGAGATGAACGAGACCCCTAAAGACTCTTTCGAAATCTTCTCGAAATCGACAGGTGCAATGTACCAGTTCTTCATCTTAAAGATTGCATCCAGATTCGAACTCTTGCCGGACGCGTCTTTGATATTCTTAAAGAGAGGTTCGATGTGTTTGGCGTAAGCCAGCTCTTTTGTCGGATCCTTGATGAAGTGCTCGAACATCTTCGCCATTTGTTCATCCTGAAGGCCGGTTGCTCCACCACTGTCTGTGGTTCCTGCGCCTCCGAGCGTGGGAGCAGGATTGCTGGCAGATGCCGGCGATCCAGACCCGCCAGGGTTGGACGACGGAGGCGCACAACTGACCATAAATATGACAGTGACGGCGTAGGCCAGCAGCGCGAAAGGCGAACATCGTGATAGCATTGACCGATTCGTCATAACTTCTCCGTCGTAAGATGGGGATGCAACGGAGGAGCCAAGACGGCCCTCCGTTGGCGGATCCGGGTTAATCAATTGAGTTCCAGGCAGTTAACTGAAATTCCACGAGTGGGAGCGATCAGCGTTAACGAGCGTCGGTCGTCGAGATTGCCCAAAGCCATCGCGTCCATTGGCAATGCGTTTTGCTTTTTGCTGAGGTCGACATGTGTGACCGACATAGCAAAGATGCCGTCTTGTTGTACTCCAAGCGTTACGATCGTTTTTCCATTGATGTCTTGCCAGTGCTTCGGTGTTTTCAGGTCCGAGATATTTAAGGATGCAGCTCCTTTCTCGGTTAGAATCAGCATTTGCGGTCCTGTAACTTCACCATTGAACACAGTTTCGCCGAACTGCATGTTCGAGCCTTTGTTCACAGTGCAGATAGTTTTAGCCTGCGCTGCTGCGGACATTGTGACGATTGCTGTAAGAGCTGCAAGTGCGAGAGTGTTTTTCATTTTGATCTCCTTGGGTCGATCAAGACCGGTTATTCGTTGGACCCAAAGTACACCAAATGGCCCAATGCGTTACAGACTATTGTAGTTAAAAGTAATGGCTTTATTTTACCGTTAGTAAAATTTGAGTCGGCTGATTTAGACTAAAAAGATGTTATCGATTTTCGATTTCACCAGTTATCGCGAGTATTTGCAGTTGTGGATCGAGGCTCAAGGGGATCGAGCCTACGGTCTTAAGGGTAAGATTGCTGAACATGTTGGGATCAGCTCAAGCCTTATCAGCCAAATTCTAAAAGGCGTCAAAACGCTCACACCGGATCAAACGTCGGATCTGGTTGATTACATTGGTCTAACGGAAATCGAAGCCGACTATTTCTATCTTTTGTTGGAGCTCGATCGTGCCGGCAATCATCGCTACCAAGAAAAACTTAAGAGAAAAATCACCATGGCTCAGCAACAGTCAAAGAAGATTGGAAAGCGGGTCCCTCGGAATGTCGAACTGACGAACGAACAGAAAGCGATCTATTACTCGAGTTGGTTGTTCACTGGAATTCGCAACATGACCGCCGTTCCGGAGTTCGCAAATGTAGACTCTCTTGCTCGTCGCTTGAATGTGGATGTAACCATCATAAATCGAGTGATGCGATTTCTTCTTGAGAACGGCCTTTGTGATGAGGCAGATGGTCGACTTTCTTATGGTCCTGCTTCCATCCATGTCGACAAAGAATCGCCGTTCGTGAACAAGCATCATCAGAACTGGCGATTTCAGGCCATCCAGCGGATGGAAAATAAAAGCACCGAAGACATCTTCTTCACGTCACCGATGTCACTATCGAAAGAAGCCGTCGAAGAGGTGCGTAAGCTGCTACCCACGGTCATTCAAAACGTAATGAAAATCGTCGGACCATCTCCGTCTGAAACGACGGCTTGCCTGAACATCGATTGGTTCGAGTACTAGCTGCTCTTAGAAAAGCCCAGTCGGCATCCACAACAAGTATGATGACAGCGTGATCGAGCACGTTCGGAAGAAAGTTCTCCGAATTGGATACCATTTAAATTGGGAGAGAATGCCAGGTTCAAATTCTGACCGCCCCCACCAATTTTCGCGAGAGCCGAAAAAATACAGATAACTTGATATCAGATATCCGATATCAAGACATCCGAATTGAATCATCGTTGATTTTATGGCGACGCCAGAATCGCCGATGGCGATGCTTTCGTGTCTCCCTCCGCCTCCAACATCTACGGAACCGAGAGAGGCTTCTGAGCATCGAAAAAGATTTGATTCTTCCCCGGACGGGAATCAATGTGTTGACGAGATTGAGAGGTGGAAAATTAAGGTCGTAATTTTATATGCATCTTTATTAGCGGTTTTGTTTTTTATCTTGAGCGTCAGAACCATTCGATTGAGACGATCCTTAAAAATTGCTGTGGGGGATTCGGGGAGCAACCAAATGCTTCGAGCCATGCGGGTTCACTCAAACTTTTCTGAATACGTACCGCTAAGTCTTTTATTGATTTATCTCGTCGAGGGGACCGCAGCCAATTCGGTTTTCATCCATTGCTTAGGCAGTGGCCTGTTGGCCGGACGACTTTCACATGCCTATGGACTTAGCCAGACAAACGAAAACTTCAAATTTCGCGTGAGCGGTATGGCGCTGACCTTCACCGTTATATTGATTTGCTCGGGATACCTTTTACTTTCCTACGTGAATGTACTTTAATTTTTGATGAGTCTTAGATTTTCCCAAATGAACAAAATTATTTCAGTCGCGGGTCCAGGTCCTTGCCCTACAGAACATATGTTTATTGGTGTGATTAAGATATGAAACCCACTGATTGGGAATCGCTATTTGAGTCAAAAATTTCTGAGGTGGCATCGTCGGGTGATCCCGCGCACGATCTCCTTCATTTCAAGAGAGTCGTCAGTCTTGCTAAGTTTCTTTGTGAGCGCGAAAATGGTAACGCTGAAATTGTCGTTCCCGCTGCTTGGCTTCATGATCTCGTCATAGTTCCCAAAGATAGTCCACTTCGCAACCAAGCCTCTCGGTTGTCTGCCGAGAAAGCGATCGAGTTCTTGCGATCCGTCCATTACCCAGCGAAGTTTTACGATGAAATTGCTCATGCGATTGAAGGTCACAGCTTTAGCGCGAACATTGAGATCAAGACTATTGAAGCGAAAATCGTTCAAGATGCCGACCGCCTAGATGGGTTGGGGGCAATAGGCATAGCCCGTTGTTTTGCAACAGCAGGTCTTCTGGAGCGAGCCTTTTATAATTACGAGGATCCATTTTGCGACGTCAGAACACCGGATGACTCTCAGTTCACCGTTGATCACTTTTTTAAGAAACTCTTTAAGACTGCAGAGACCATGAAAACGCCATCCGGAATCGAGGAAGGCCGTAAAAGAGTTGCAGTGATGAAGGAATATTTGTCGTCACTGAGGTCAGAGGTTTTTCGATGATTTGAGATGGGAACGGCGTTGGTTTGACTCGCGGACGAAACCAACAACTTGGTAGCAAGGAGCTTTTTTCAAGCCACTTTATTCAGTTACCTTGAGTCTCTTCTAATTCGCTGGGTTTGCAACGGATTGTAGTAAGGGCTATGTAGTGAACAAAAGGTTTACTACGAAGGGGAATGTGGGAACTGCAGCTTCAACAAAAAAACATTTATGGAAATTTTTGGTCATCACGTTTGTTTTGACCTACGCCTACACCGCCTTTGTCATTTCCGCCGGCGGAGTCAAAAATTTCGGAATCTTCGGACTCGTGTTGATGATGTGGATACCTGGTGCCACTTCGCTCGCGTATAGGTATTTCGCACGCATCGGGTTTAACGATGTTGGTTTCAGGTTTGGTCGGGCGAAGTATTACGCCATTGCGATTTTTGCTCCACTGGCTCTAGCGATCCTTACGAATTTGATCTCCTCACTTTTTTCCATTCGAGAATTTTCACTTTTGCCCAATGAAATGTGGCCCAAGTTTGCTCCTGCTATCGTTATCAGTCTTGTTGCAGGTTTAATCGGCGCGGTCGGTGAGGAAATCGGATGGCGCGGTTTCCTTGTGCCAAAAATTTTTGACATAGGCTTGAAGTATCCGCTTTTTGCGACAGGTATTGTGTGGGCCGTGTGGCATTTACCTATGGTTGTATTCGGTGGGTATTACAAAACCGATAACCTTTTTCTCATTTCCACGACATACACTCTCTCGATCATCGGCATCGGCTATTTTATTGGCTGGATAAGAATGAAATCTGGCAGTGTATGGGTAGCTTCAGTCGCACACGCGAGTCACAATTTTTTCTTCCAACTTCTCATTCCGTACGTGTTGTTCGCTAAAGAAGGTGAAAACGCGAAGTGGTGGTGAGCTTACCTGATTATTCGGGCCACTTTTTACTTCAGTCGTCCAGCGTTAAACCTGGTTGTTGAATTCCTCTTCGAATTGCTTCGGTGTTTTCATT
>LNDT01000029.1 GCA_001464715.1 Bdellovibrionales bacterium Ga0074137
CCACGATAATTTATCTGATGATCGATTCTTTTTGCTCCGATTCCGAAGACTTCTCATCGTGAATCGGCAACAACAACGCCCGCCCCCAATGTTTCGACTGCGACTCCTTCAAGAGTTGCAACTGTGCCACTCGAACAGCATTAACAAGCTTCGGCAGCTCACCAACAGCAGCAGCTGAAAGAACGACGATAAGTGCGGCTTCGATTAATTTATTGAGTCCCATGGGACCTCCTTTGAAATTTTAGAATGTTTTGTTTGTGATCGTAGCGTTTGCCACCACGATTGAAGAACGAGACCTTGCACGCACGTAGAGCGGCGAAGGCATAAGTGTTGAAATTAGCAGTGAAAATAGCAGTGAAAATAGCAAAAGAATGGCACTTCAAAGTTGCCACCTAGTTGCCACCAAAATGCCACCAAGAGTGGTTATTTGCGGTTATTTGGAGTGATGTTTCAAACGATCCGACCTAGCTAAGTCGTTGAATCCATTTGTTTTTGATTTTCAGTACTTACGATTTTTTGGAGACTATCCCTCGGGGAAATTTGGAGGTGGTAGAGGGATTCGCACCCCCGTACGCGGATTTGCAGTCCGCTGCCTAGCTTCTCGGCCATACCACCCTAGGAAAACACCCTGGTCGGGACATCCTAAGTGCCCTATAAGGGCCTATAAAAAACCTAAAACGCAGGCCGCTCTTTTCACTGGGCCGAAACCCGCTTGACGGGTTCTGGCTTCTGACAAAAAACGGCCTCTTTCGAGGCCTTAACATCACTATCTCTAGTAAAACCGAGACCACCGGTCAAATCGAATGGCCTCGGAATTGATGTGGTAATGCCATCCGCGTTACCGAGGTCCGAACTTTTTAGGAGCTACCAGGATGCCGTCACTCCCTCTTCGTTCCAAAATCATCACTAAAACGATAATCAGCCTCGCAATATCAGCTCAACTTCTGCTCACAGCGGCCTTCCCGCTGTCGACGTCAGCTGCCACTCAATCAGGCACCCAGGCCGACAGCCCGTCTGACAATCAGAGAAACGCGCCGTCTCAGGGGAACTCGAAAATCATAAGCCTGCTTCTTCAAGCCGGCCGCGAAGAAAATCCAGAACGCGCACTTCTTTTCTTGGGAGCAGCTCGCGAGGAATTGAAAAAAGAACGACTTTCGAATGAAGACTCCGGCAAGATTCTTGGCCTCATCGAATCGCTCGAGCGAAAGCTGCGCTCTAAAGTGTCGGGACCGAAACAACAAGAACCTCAAAAAGATTTACTCACCTCTCGATTTTCTGTCGAACTTCCGCCGATCGCTGACCTAACAAAGCTGATCAACCCTCCACTAAGTGCAGCCAACTCTAAAGAAGTGGAAACGACTCTCGCTTTGAACCCTGACATGAGGGACGCCCTTTGGGAGATCGGTCGCGGCCGACTTTCAAGAGACGCACAAAATCTCTCTGGACTCATTGAAGAGAAAACTGGAAAAACTCCCGAGCAACTTGATGCCGAAGAGGCCAAAGTACGAGCTGAAGGTTACAAACCAGGCCCGTTTCTAGAAATGATCGGGAAAGTGCCGGGACTCAACATCGACGTGAGTAAAGCGAACCTTCGCTTGAAACAAGAATTCGACGGCGTTGCCCTTGATATCATCGCCGATAAACTCATCAACGACGCGACTCGTTTTTCGTTTCCCGTCGGATTCATTCGAAGCCTCATTAACGATATCGGAACCAAAGGCCGATTTCTTGGAGTTACTGGGGAAGCGCTCGCGTCCTTCATCATTAATGCTCAGCTAGCACTGCGCCTTTCGGACCTTTATGGTGTCGAGCTCGCGGACTCTGAAAGAGAAATTGTTCTTCTTGTTGTTTTCGCCGCCGCGAAATTTTCGGGCCAGTACGTGGCGACATCTCCCACGATGACTGGTGCAATGTCGAAGTTCGGCGCGACCTTAGGACAAATGAAATTTGCGGGCGCGCCAGGACAGTTCATGGCGTGGCTTAAGAACTTCACTTCAAATCCAGCCGTGATCAACGCCGTCGGCCCGGCTCTTACCCAAGGCCCCTTGGTCTCAAGCTCCGACGAGTCGAAGGCTGCCGATCCGAAAACACGAGGGGCTGCTTTAAAGGACATCGCAAGACGCCTTAACTTACCCGGACTTTTGAAATCCGGACTTCACGGTGCGCGCTCGGCCACCGAAACTTTCGCCATTGGACATACAGCGAAGTACATTTTCCGCGGAGCCCGTCTTGAAAAGCGAGCGATCCATAACGAAAACTTCCGTCGTTTTTTGATGACACCCTCGGCAGAAGGTTTCTTGAAATTGATGGTCTTATCGATGAGCGACGGGCGACCGTCGACACTATCGATCGCCAATCGCCTATCGCAAGCCGAAGCTAAGACGAAAATTGATTTTATCTACAATATCGCTCGTTCGGCGCGCATCTGCTCGCCGAACGACAAAACTGTGGCCGCGCGTGCAAATGCGCCTTCAACCTCATCAAGCCGACAGGCCGCCTATGCGTGCAAAGCAAATTCCAACACGGCTCGCTTTGAACGTCTTCAGACCGAGCTTTTGACGTACGATGAAATCCCGCAAGAGTATGTGACAGATCTTCGTCTTGTCTCTCGTGAACATCGATTGAGAATGGCCGAACTTATTCTTCAGATGCAGTTCTTAGACGGCGACCGCGGCCCCAGTGAAAATCTCTACTTTAGAAACGTCGTTGCAAAAGCCCTTGGCGTCGATTCAATCGAAGACATCGAATACTTCGAGCGCGTTCATGCCTTTGTTCAAGAAAATGGCGGATTGATTCCATCCAGCAACACGCCAACGGGGTTCACTGTGCGCACCGATAGCGTCGCACATCCGTACGATATGGATCAGGGCTACACACCACTGAATTCTCCAGAACCATCCGCAGGGCCCCGCTTTGTTCCCGTGCCGAAAGCACCGACGCCCGAAAAACCAGTCGACAAAACAAGCGAGAAAACTGGCGACAAAGCCGTCGCAAAGCCTTCCGAGAAAGCTCCAGAGATCCCAGTGGTCATTCCGGCCGCCGAAAAACCGGCTGCGAACGAACCCGCGAAACCGGCCGAAGCGAAGTAGCCGATGGCAAAGACCTTTGCGATTTTCATCGCCTCCATTCTTGCCCTGTCCTTTAGCGCCGTGTCTTTCGGCGCCGGGACTTCACAAGGCGACTTGCGAAGCTGCGTTTCTTTGTTTGAGGCGCAACCAAAGGCTCTCTCGCTTTTCACATCTCTTCCCCCAGATCTTCAGACGAGCTTTAAGACTTTAAAGCCAAGCCTAGCGCTGCGTTTTGAAAAGCGTTTTTCAAAGCGCGAAAAAATTCGCGCCGAAGGCGAGTCCCTGCGACTCATCACGCTTTTACTTCGAGATACGGAGGCCACGGCACTTCGAATCCGGCCACTTCTGAAGCCTGAAAATCGAAGTGAGGCCCTGACGGAACTTGTCGCCGCAAGAAACAATCACGAGGCAAAGCGCCAAGAGCTTGAAGATATTCTTCTTGATATTGGTTATAACCGGGGGACCGCAACGTCTCGGCGCTGGCGCGAATTTCGCGACAAACACGAGCGAGGCCTTGAAACTATCAAACGTGCCGCTATCAATTCCGCGTCGGCCGTCATGATGGGGCTTCCGCTTTATGTCCGTTCGTACCCTCAGCTGCGACGCCGCGGTGATGCGGCCGACCCGCGCACCCAGCGCGAGATCAAGATCGAAGTGGCGATGGAACTTGCGCGGCGATTGGCCGCCATTGCCATCTTAGCGATCTTGACCGACGAACTTTTAGAGTACGCAATGCCTGAGTGGCATGTTTGGAAAGCCCAAGCTCTGGGCGATCTCAATATAGAAGATCGCATGGATCTTGAAACTCGAGCCATTGAACGATGGAAAGACGCTATCTCTGTCTTCACCGGCGAACGCCCCACCGACGATTCACCGGAGACGAATGAAATCCGAAACCTCATTCGCGCCGCCTCTGCGGAACAACTGTGGCTTCACGTTCATAAGCATCTTCCGCTCACGGCGGAAGTTGAGCGTCCGCTCACGGCGGCGATTGAGCGTCCGGCGGGCCGAGAGCAGGCGGCGCAGATGGCACCGGCCGCTCCAGAGACACCTTCAATGACCGAAGATGAACGAATGTATCTAAAGCGGATTTTCGGGCTCTGAAAATATCTTGTGCGGAAATCTCACGGCGGAGCTCAAGATCCGCCCAGGTCCGAGCCACACGTTGCACGGAAAGCCTTCGCCGTTCAGATCCGAGCTCGGGAATTTTTGAAAGCTCCTCTTTTTCTCGTCTTGAAAGCTCATCGCTGGTCGGACGCCAATGTCTGTTAGGCCCCATTCGCCCGCTTGAAATTTGAAAATCGCGCACCTCCAAAATTTTATCGCGCAACGATTCAAAAGATATTCGGCCTTTTGCCGGAGACCACCCGTTGGTGAAAGCCATCATTTGAAAGCGGTCGATGAAGGGTCCACGAAGTCGACTTTCAAATCTGGCGCGAACACGGCTTGAACACTGACACATGTCCTCAGCCACGGGCGTGTACATTCCGCACTCGCAAAGATTCGTCGTACCCAGAAGCTGAAAATCCGCCGGAAATTTTCTTGCCTCCGGTCCCCGTGCTAAGTGAACGACGCCGGTCTCCAGCGGCTCACGCAAAGCCTCTTGAACTTCAGGACGGAACAACAAAACTTCATCCATGAGAAGTGTTCCCAAGTGCGCCCGAGTAATGGCGCCGGGCCGTGGCGGCTGTCGCCCACCCACCATCGCAAACTCACTGGCCGTGTGATGGGGTTCGACAAGGGGTCTTTCAGGTTCCCCCGACCAAGTTTCAATTTCGCACAATTCATCAACGGTCGGCTTCGTCCGAAGCCGATGAATCCAACGGGCCAGTGTCGACTTCCCAGTGCCTTGCGGGCCAGCCAGTAAAAGTGAGTGACCTCCCACGGCGGCCAAGCTCAGCACTTCGGCCGCACCCACTTCAAAGCTCACCGGATTGTCTTGAACTTGCGGCTCACTCAACTGGTCGGAAAGTTTCGCCGATAGATTTTCGGTCCTACTGATTTCTCTCAAATGAGAAACTGTTTCGATCCCCTCACCACGACGCCCACCACGAAACTTAAAAGCCTCTGGCCCGAGGCCCGTCATCATTTTGCCTGAAAGCAAAGCACGCACACGCGGCCAATCGGGCGGCGCCATCACGTCTCCCCCAAGTCCCAGATCGCCATAGAAGTACTTTTCAAGATCGCGATCACCTTCCCATTGATCGGAAAGCATCAAGTATCCGGCGGCAACGGCAAGATCCACACCGCGTCCGTGTTTTTTTTCATCGCGCGGACGAATATCGACCAAGATCTGCCGCCCTTTCGGAAGCTTGAATCCCGAGGCACGAAGTGCGCTTCGAATTCTCAAAGCCGACTCTTTGAGGCCTGGGCTTGGAAGCCCCAAGAACTGAATTGTTGGAAGTCCGGGAACAAGCTGAATTTCAATTTCAAGTTTCTGAAAGACTTCAGCCTTCAGCATCAGCGAACGAACGATGATCGACGACATAGAGGACCTCCCAATCGAAAAGGAGGGTTACTCGTGAAACGAACATCAAGGCATTGAAGATTTCATCGAAAGATACGGCGTCCGGTGGGCGGACGTTAGCAGCGACAGCCACCGGGCGTCGGCCGCCGCAGCTGACCGACGAGGCTAATCGCGGTCCAATGCTTTCGGTGGCGACGACAGGCCCGACAGCGGATGATGGTCGTTGATGGCGTCAGTCATCGTACGGCTTGCGACCGACGTATAGATCTGCGTCGTCTGAATCGATGCGTGACCCAGCAAAACTTGAATCGACCGAAGATCAGCACCCGACTCTAAAAGTGCCGTCGCACAACCGTGACGGAATCGGTGCGGGTTGACGGGCTCCGAAAATCCCGCTTTCTCTGACCAGCTCGCAAGCCATCGCCAAACATCAACGCGCGAAGGCCTGTGCCCGCGATCGTTAATCAAGACAGAATCGGTCGGGTCTTTTAAAAGTTTCGGACGAGCCGCGACCAAATACGCACGAAGCTCTCCCGCCAAGTTTTGCGTGAGAGGCACGGCGCGCTCTTTACCGCCTTTACCTAAAATCGAAAGCCACTGGTCGGTCTCGTTGAAATCAGAAAGATTAAGTCCAATCAGTTCGCTCACGCGGCAGCCAAGACCGTAAAGCAAAAGTAGAGTGATTTGATTTCTTGCTGTGCGAACCGGGTTCTCGGTTTCTGCGGCCGCAAAGAGAAGCTTGAACTCGTCGATCGAAAGACTTTTTGGAAGTCCTGCTTTTACTTTCGGTGGACGAAGTTCACGAAGCTCAGGCGCCGTGAACCCGTGAGACTCTAAAAATCTAAAATACGTGCGTAAGGAAGAGATCACGCGAGCCTGTGACCGCGTCGATAGTCCGCGCGTTTTCATGAACTCGAAAAAACCGTGAACGTCGGTTTTCGTCTGCCGGTACTCTTCCCAGATTTCAAGATCGCGCCGGTAGGCCATTACCGTATTGAGCGAGCGCCCCCGAATGTGCTGAAGGTCATCAAAGAACTCGATCCAAAGCTGTAGAGCCGGTTGCACATTCATACCCAGTATGAAAGCAACTCTAGCCTAAGACGACAAGAACAAAAAAGCGAAGCCGAGGGGAGTCGGCTTCGCTAGAATGGGGTTAGGGCATTAGGGACTTCTTAATTGTTCTTCGTCATTGAGCCTACGAATGGGCGCGTTGACTCAAAGCCGAAGATCACTGAAGGAAACTTCGGTCTTTTAAAAGCCGAACTGATATTCTGGATATCCACCAGCGTTACAGAATCCGCCGAGAATCGAAGTGACATAAACTTCACTGACGATTCGGTACGGGAATGTTGCGCCAGCCCAATCAACAGCCGCCGGAGAGATCGCAAAGACTGAGTTGCGACTCAAGGTCAACTGAAGTGTCGTCGGTCCAACTGCCTGAAGCTGAATGTTGGAGAATTGCTGTCCTCCCCATTGTCCAGGAGCTAAAGTCGTGACCGTGTAATCTCCAGCGGGAACATTGCAACCCGGTGCTGCTTTCGCCACGCGAACCCGGAAGATTCCACCGACAACGATTTGACCGTTGTAGTAGAGCGATCCCGAAGTCTGCGCCGCTGCAACCGCTGCTGCATCGCCGTAGAAGTTTAGAGACAGTTGTGCTTGCTCGACATTATTGTAGTCCCAAGACTTTCCAAGCGCAGACGAAACAAGGGTCGTCGACGTTGGGCAACCTATGCACGAAGCCGATGCGCCAGGAGGATAAGCGATGCCGGGAACTCCGCCGCCGCCTTCGTCTTTATTTCCGCAGGCTGTTGCACCGATCGCAATCGCCACCGCTGCAATCGTCAGCGCGAACATTCGCGACCAAGTTTGTTTTGGACCTTTCGCTTCATCTCGGTAAGTACCGTTCACATGTTTCATACTGTCTCCCATTTCTTCATTTTCTAAATCTTGGTTCAAATCTTTCGGTCAATTTTCAAATTTAAGGATTCGGCAGGTTCGCGGCTGTTCGCGAAAGTCCTGTGAAGTTGCCAAGCTTCTGGTACGGCTTCGATCGGTGTGGACCATAGTTGTTCGGAGTCGCACTCGAATTCATAACAACACTGCTTCCAACCAAGAAACTTCGGCAATCATAAGGACCAGCCAAGATCTCCCAGCACATCAATTGCTTCGCGAAGCAAGTGCCATAGCGCGGATCGCCCGATTGGCATTTGCTGTCGTTCGCCGGATTCTCGCCAAAGTTCTGGAACCAGATCGAACCACCAACAAAGGGAGCTGCGCTTCCGTCACCGGCGTTGAGAACCTTATCAATCACAACAACAACCGCGCCGTACTTATCTTGGAAGAAACCTTTGTAGACGCGCGATGAACCTTCAGTGATCCAACCGTTGTACTGTTTGTTCTCGCGGTTTCCGTCCGGGAACCGTGTTCCAAGTCCGGCTTCAACAACTCGTCCGTTGTCGACGTAGCTCACGATCACAGCGTCCAGAGTTCTGTTCATATCAATGTTCACTTGAATGTTTGTTGGGTTATTTGGGTACGAGTTAAAGAACATCGTTCCCAGACCAGAAACATTCGAGAGCGGAGCCGTACCACCTGAGTAGTAGCCACCGTTGCCATCCGACGCGCCCGGAGGAGGAGGCGTGCCGCCACCACCCGAATCACAGAGAGTTCGAGCGCAGACATCCACCGTCGGCGGAAGAACCGCAGGTCCCGGACTTTCTTCAGCACAGCCGATGTTGAGCATCAGCACTGTCGCTCCAAGAATCGTTAGTAGTCGTTTCATAGCTCTTTCCCCTGTTAAACATTTCCCCGTCATCGACCGACCTACCGGCCGATAACTTCCCACACCCCTTATCAATGCGAGACGAGTGCCGACGATGTAAGAATTTCGCTTAGTGCCCTAGGTCTACGAAATTACTGAATTTTTCAGATTGTGTTTCAGATTGATACAATCTCGAAACTGTTTCAGGGTGACGCAATTCGGCCCGGGCTGACACCCCCCGGCCGCCAAACGTCACTGGCGGCTTTGGCGACAAGTGCTTCCGCTGGCCGATCCAGCACGAGCGCCCCGCGCTCAACCCGGCGGGCCCAGAACCTACTTTCGGCCCTGCGCCAGATCTGCCGACGGTTTCACTGCGATTCTATCTCATCGCAGGAATGAACTGGCTCATCAGTCTGGTTCCCAGCTTTTTTGTGGCCGCCAGAATATTGTGCTCGCGACAAAGCACTCGGATGTTGTGAGCTTGGCTCTCTCCGCCGAGGGCCAAGGGTGTTCGATGATCAAATTCCAGGCGATGACGAGCTTCGCAGCGGTGTCCCTCAGGCGATACATATTCGCACTGACTCTCGGCTTTCCGCCGAGCGAGTCTTTTCACAGACACAGAAAACCGTCCCGTTTCTTTCGCTTGAAATGCCGCCTCCGCCGACGATGATTCCGACTCCGCCGGCGGAGTCATCACCGCTTCCGCCGATTCAGGCCATCGGCGGATCTGCGGCTGTCATGGCGTGCGCAGCGGTCCTGGCGATCGTTGGCCACTCGTACTCGAGACCGCCCGGATCGAACGAGATTGCAGCATGTGGGCCTGTGATAATGATGGGAATCCGCACCGCCGCCCGCGTCGAATCAGCGAAGACTCAACGCCTTAGTTTGATCGCGCCAGATTTTGCTCGGAGGATTTTTGAAGCTGTTCAATTTTGGACTTCGGGTAGTAGTGCGAAAGTATCTCGCGGTAGGTTTTTCCGTCGCTGGCGAGTTGGCGAGAGCCCCACTGGCAAAGCCCAGCACCATGTCCAAAGCCTCGGCCGACGATTTCAACAGTGACCGGGCGTGCGGCTTCACCACTGTCGGACGGCGCAACACCGCTCACAACATCAAACAAGGTACTTCGAATTTCGCTATACCCCAAAGCCGCTCGAAGACGTTCCCCCGAGAACCGAACTTCGCGGCCCTCGACCGAACGAGCTTGAAGGAACTCGGCGCGACCACCACTTGTTCTGGTCACAACACTCAGTGACGCCACTTCGAAACCAGACGGTACCAGCTGTTTTCGCCGAAGCTCCCTAGAAAGATCAGCCCTCGTCGTTACAAAACGCCATGAATTGCGAGTCGAGACCGCACAGCCACGATCGATGATCGCACCATACTCAGCCACGCCACCGTCAGAACCACGGGCCGAGCTGCCGTCCCCAGCGCTTGTCCAAACTTCGTGCGGAAGATCGACGCGGCCGCCGCAGTCGGCGTGGTAATGAGCTTTCATCGGCCTTCGGGAACTATCCGTAAGAACTTCGCCGCGAGTCGCTCTCACCGCCTCAGAAGCTCGCGAGTGCTTGCGGTCAAAATCAAAAACTTGATCGATAACACTGGACTCAAGTAGCCAGTCGACAGACTTTCCAGACCGCTGAGTCGACGCGGCCGACATCCGCTCTCGGACACGCGCCAAAGTGAAAGATCGTGCAGCCACAGCCTGCGCTTTCAAAGCCTCCATCGGCCAATCGCGCGGAACTTCGCTGGCGACAACACCTTCAAGATAACTTTCTAAATCCAAAAAACCGACCAGCTGAATCGGAGACCTCGGACCTTTCACGACCAATTGCACGTGCGCAGGAGAAGGTCGTAAATCAACTCGAAGTCCACTTCCCCGAATGTCGACTTTGCGACCCAACACGGTCGCGATCTTTTTCCCGAGATCTGAGCCACCGCTTGAGTCCGATGCTACTTCAAAAATGCTCCACTCTTCTTTTGCTTTCAGCTTTTCAAACTGAATTTTTATTTTCGAGAACCCCGGTCGTGAGATGCTACCAATCAAAATGTCGCTGCCGGAGACGGAAACGACGCCCTTCAGTGGCCTCAGCCGTACCGACACATAGCCTGGCGCACCAGAGATCGCAGCCGGAGCGACCGACGACGTGTCGGCCCGCCCGCTGGGTGCCGATGCCAACGCCACTGCCGCTGAAAGTGAAATTAGAAAAAAGCCCAGCGCGAAAATCGCCGGGCGAAAGCTTCTACTCACGCGTGTGTCCCAATAGACCGCGAAGCAAATCAATCGGAACTGGGAAAATGATCGTACGTGTTCCTTCTTTGCTTGCGATCTCAGTCAGTGTCTGAAGGTAGGCCAGCTGAATCGAATTTGGTGACACTGCCAAACGAGTTGCAGCTTCCGCCAAACGTTCCGAACGCTGAAGTTCACCGTCAGCAGAAATCAGCTTCGCACGACGCTCACGCTCGGCCTCAGCCTGACGAGCCATCGCCGACTGCATTTCTTTCGGAAGGTCGATGTTTTTAACTTCAACCAAAGATACTTTTACGCCCCATGGCTCAGTCTGCTTATCGATCAGCTCTTGAAGACGATGATTGATTTTATCTCGCTGCTCCAGAATTTCATCCATCTGAAACTGACCTAAGACCGAACGAAGGGTCGTTTGTGCGAGCTGGCTTGTCGCAAAATAGTAGTCAGCGACTTTAGAAACCGCGTCTTCCGAATTCGTCACTCGGAAATAAACGACAGCATTCACTTTCAAAGAAATATTATCTTGAGTGATCACGTCTTGCGACGGCACGTCCATTGTTACTGTGCGAAGGTCGACGCGATAGATTTTTTCAACAAACGGAATAACTAAAACCAAACCCGGTCCACGGACTCCGATGCTTCGACCAAGTCTAAGAACAACACCCTTTTCCCATTCGTTCAAAATCTTGACCGATGAGAACAAGATGAAAAGAACAAAAAGAACTAGAAAAATACCAAACATCTCCACGACTCTACCCCACTTCTGTTTTTTGTACTCTAAGCGTTAATCCTTCAATCGATTCAACTTTCACATGCTCGCCAACGCGAACGCGTCCCGAGCAGTGAAACGCCCACAGCTCACCGCGAACCGTTACGTAGCCAGTAACGCCGTCATCTCCCAAGCGTTCAACTTGAGTGACGCTTCCGACGATTCCACTTTCGGCAACGCTCTCACCGCCTCGCCGGCGTCCTCGAAAAATAAGAACGGCCAAAGCGAGTAAGCTCAATCCCAAAGTGAGCGGAACACCGATCGACATCCAATAACTTAAAGTGAGGCCACCACTGGCCGGGTCATAAAGAAGGATACTTCCCATCGTCAGTGCGACGATTCCGCCGATCCCCAGCGCTCCGAAACTTGGAACGAAGGCTTCGGCAATCAAAAACAAAACGCCTAAGCCCATCAGACCCACGCCGCCCCACGAAACATCAAGCTTTTGAAACGCGATGAGTGACGTAACCAAAAGCACGGCCCCCGTAACGCCCGGAACGATCGAGCCAGGATGCGTAAGCTCAAAATAAAGTAGGCCAAGGGCTGCCATGAAAATCAGATACGAAAACTCAGGATCCGTAAGAATGGACAAAAGACGCTCTCGCCAATCTTTTTCAATCGGAGAAGAAGCGCCGATTACGACTTTTTGCGTGGTCCCTGCATCACTTCCCAACGATGCTGCCATCAAAACGTCGCGGCCTTCAGCTTGTCTTAAGAAATCGGCCACCGATCCGGCACGAATATCGACACCACCCATTTTCACGGCTGTTTCGGCGTCGTATGCCTTTGCTTCGGTCACGATTTTTTCAGCGAATTCCACCGAGCGCCCGCGCTTTTTAGCAAGACTCATCGCCCAGCTCTTCGTGTCTTCGACAATTTTCTTTCTTAAATCATCGCCCAAAGTTTCACCGCCGCCCGAAATGGGAGTCGCAGCACCTACGTTCGTCGCCGGAAGAACTCCCGACACGTGACACGCAAGTAAAATCAAGGCACCCGCACTTCCGGCATGCCCACCTTCGGGACCGACAAGACACAAAATCGGAATGGGAGAGGCGAGAATTTTTTCGACAATAAGTCGAGTGGTCTGAAGGCTTCCACCTGGCGTGTTGATGATGAAAAGAGCTGATGCGCAAGATTCGCGCACCGATCGCTGAAGGGCGCGATCAACAAAGTCGTAGGTCGCCGTCGAAACCGCTCCATCGATTGTGACCTCTGTCGTGCACGACGTCGGTTCCCTCGGATAATCTTTTGGATCCGGAGTTTGCGAAAAAGCTGGCCAGGAAAATAGCGAAACCAGAGCCGTCGCGAGAATTGCTAACATCCCCGCAGAATCCAGCCCGACGAAGATCCAACCAAGCCTTTACGCGAGGCGCTACCTAAGAGAAGCGCACGGTATTTATCAGTGCGACTCGCGAATCGCTGCCTGAATCGCCACCTGAATGGCCTGCCATGCTTCTCGCTTCAAAGCGGGGCTCGAGTTCATCTCCAGAAAGCTCGGCACGTGCAGTACATTCGCCGATGACGCAGAGGCTTCGCTTTCACCGCCAACGCGGGCGCCGGTATTCCCCAAAGCCCCGCAAACAATCGCTAGCTTCAAACCACGACTCGCGTCAGCGACGGCACTTCGCCAGTCTTCATTTGAAGCCTGACACCACTGCATTTCAGGAAGTGCGTCGGTCGATTTCTTCAACCATTCGTTGCGAAGCGCCTCCAACATACGAGCGCCCATTTGCTGAAGCGAGGCTTGCTCGACCGACGCCGAACCGACTTCGACCAGAAGACAAACACCGTGACCCGCGACCTCCGCAGTCGCATCGATCCGCGGTCCAGAAAAGCTCTTCACGCCCAGGACACGGTCAAAATATCGCGAAATTAGATTTTGAGGAGGTAGCGATTTGGCAGGTGTCGATTTGGAGTCCATGACACCGGCTTACCCGATCGACCGCGGGGGCGGCAAATTTTTCCCGTTAAGTAATGCATTCTTCCGCCGAAAAGCTCCTCAGACAACACAGTCAGACGCAAGAGTCAGACACCCACGGACGGAGCGCAGCATGGATCGCAGCAAAATGGCCCACACAGAAAAAATGATGACAGAGACTGTCGACCCACAGTTTGACCAAATCACGCCAGTTCAAGAATTTCTTCAGGATCAAAATAATTGCTGCTTGTGTGGCTCTGAACTTAAGTTCACACACAAGTTCGATCACCTCGAGCTCACGGTGCTTGAAGACGCCAAGTGCGAGAGCTGCCATATCTCGCTTCGCACTCGAAGCCACAGTCTCCAGTAGCCGCCGCTAGCGTCGAGGTTCAGTTCGCGCTTCGGGAGAAAGTTGAGTCTCAGCGTTTTTCGTGAGGCTCTCTCCGATGGCTCCCACAGTCAGCTCCTCAATCACAAGTCCTCCCGCGATGACAACACCGACGGCGCCAGCTTTAGCGACTCGGGCCGCTTTCTTCGACAGAGTCATGTTCGGAGTCTGAATTCGCACAATGCGAATATGAGGAACATCCATTTTAGAGGGAACGATTTGCGAGATTCCAAGATTCTTCATGAAGAACGTATCGAGTTCTGTCGCCGTTTTACCATCCACTAAAATATCTCGAATAATATGGAAGCTGGGCGGCATCTGATGATTCGCTTTTCGAACCGACTCGAGCGTCATGTGAGCTGCGTGATACTGTTCGCGAGCCAAGTGAATTCTCATATCAGCGTCAGCTTTGATCGGCTTGAGCTCGGCGAGCTGCTTTTGCAGATCGGAAATCGTTTCCATGTAATGCAGGCGGATGCCGCGAGACTGATTATTCAGCGAAAGCCCTCCGTGGTGGCCTTTGGCGACAACAATATCTTTCAAGATAATTGCTTCGGCGGCCTTGAGTTTCGCAACACGCGCTTCCCACTCGGCTTTGCCATGTTTTAGTTCGTCAACGGCCGCAGCCAACGTCTCTTCGTTTCCAGCGATGTACTCAAGGCGAACAACATCACCGGGGATTGTATCTTTAAGTATCATCTCGCGCAGCACGTTTTGGGGAGTCGCCCGCAGTTGCTCCAGCGAACCTGCGTGCATGAGCTTCGAGTGCTCACGACTGCGCTGACGAGCTATTACATTTTGTTGAAGCGCTACTTTTCCAGAAATTAAACCAAGTCCCGTCGATATCACGGTGACGCCAAGCTGTCCGGCGCTCAGTGAGCTACCTTGTGTGGGGCCCACGTTGAGTGGGTAGACATCCTCGGGACTCAGACGGGCCAGTGCTTCCGTGTTGTAGCCCAAATCCGCGTGTGCGACGGGGCTCGCAAAGGGGCCAACCGGTGAGGCGCCAAGAGCGGAAACAGTCATCATAGAGAATCCAAATTTTCGAAATGAAAATGATCGATTCGAGAACTTCATTGTGTACCTTTTTGTTCAATATAAAAGAGAGCGCCGAATGAGAGAGCAAAGTTCTGACCGCCGCCTATTTCAATTGGTTGATTGCCGCATCCATTTTTTGAAGGCTTGCCAAATATGAGCGTCCCCGTTTTTCATACTGTCCAGGAGCTAGACAGAGCCGGGTATCGGGCCGAGTGCGCCTCACGGCCGCGATCGTCGCAAGAATTAAGGACTTCCAATCCAACGAATGAACTTCGGGGACATTGAGGCGAAGTATCCCGACTTTCTCTTCTTGAACGGTTTTGAAAATTACGTGAAGGGAAAACCACACGGCCAAATTTAGTACGACCCCTACGACGGCAGCGGTTATTGAAGACAAGGCCCTCGACAAACTTCTGTTGTTTCCTACCGCTTCAATAGAGGGCGCGCCCAAAAATGAAGACTGGGCGACAATAGCTACCCGACAGAAAGAGCAGCCGTCCGGTCATCTGCCTTCCTCAGCCTACGGGAGCAACAAATTGATTCCGGGACAGGTTGAATCAGGGAAATTCCATTGACTCGTCACCGAAAAATACATATGCTTCCAAAAATGAAGGATTCCGCAAAAACCTCAGCATTTTTGGCGCCTTGCTCACCCTCTTCTGCATCTGGTCGAGGCGCAGAGAAACGAACTCGAGCGAAATCGAAAACCCAACGGCCACGAAAATCAGGTCAGACATCTTTTTTGCCGAACCTCAAAGATACTTTTATCGGCGCCGATCGCCGATCCGGCAATCGCGAGACGCACGCAAAGATCAGTCGGCCGCTGACAAGTCAAAAACCGATCCACGTTTGCTTCAGGTCGAAGTTCGCACTAGGTAAACGCACGATGCTGGGCGCGAACAAAATCAAGGTGAATGCTCTTGTCACCGACATCTCACGCCGCTACCGCGTGAAACTTCAAAAGAACGTGAATGTCGGAAATCACCTGCACCTCGTGGTGAAGCTTTCAGGCAGTCCAATGACGGCCCGGCGGCAGTTCCGGTCTTGGATAAGGCTCTTGACGGCGCGGATCGCGTTTGAAGTTGGTGGCTCTAGAAAGGGTAAACCGTTCAGAGATGAGAATGGTCGGCGCGTAAAATTTTGGGATGCGATTCCATTTTCGAGAATTGTTCACGGCCGCCGAGGGTGGGTAGCCATCGATCGTTACGTGCTAAAAAACGAACTGGAAGCGAGAGGCCATAGAAAAGGTCAAGCGATTCAGCTGGCGCGAGAGATCTACGACTCTGATCGTCTTTTGACGCCGAAAGTTTACGCCTCGGATTGAGCGCCGTAGCATAAAAGTAGAAATGGAAGGTCTAACCTTCGGCTTCGACCCCGCCAAATGAAGGCGACCCCGGTCGGCCCTCAAACGGCCTCATCGCGTTAGAAATCGCCGACGTCGCCGGCCTAACCCTTACCGCCGCCAGAATTCGGTTCGCCATCGCCGGCTTCACCGCCCACAGCCGCCTCAGCTGGAATTTCGTCAGACTCCGCGACCATATCCGAAAGAGCCAAGTCTTTTCGAAGCGCATCGATCAAAGCTCGCGCGGTCTCAGGCGTAAATCCCTTCACGCTGGCCACATCCTCAACCTTCGCCTCGCGAATCGCGTCGACCGACGGAAACTTTTGAAGGAGAGCTTTCTTTTTCGCAGGGCCAAGCCCCGTCACTGGCAACTGATCCAGTTCACTTTCAATCGACGTCGATTCTCGGAGCTTCCGATGATACGTAATCGCGAATCGGTGCGCCTCATCGCGGATGCCAACGAGAATCCGGAATGCTTCGCTACCGACCTTGAACAGCACAGGGTTCGTACGTCCCGGAAGAAAGAACCGCTCTTCGCTGGCTCTCACTTCGGTTGATTTAAAATCAGAATCCGTGCGCGCTTTCGCCAAACCCACGACAGGGATCTCGGTTAAACTTAGCTCTTTTAAAACTTCCATCGCAATGCCCAGCTGACCTTTACCGCCATCGATCACGACAAGATCTGGAGCATCGATTTCAGAGTGAAGAAATCGCCTCGTCAAAACTTCGCGCATCGATTCGAAATCATTAGTCCCGATGACGGTCTTAATTTTATAGCGCCGATACTGATCTTTGTTCGGTACACCGTCCTCAAAAACCACTTGGCTCGCAACGGTCTCCGCCCCTTGGAATGTTGAAATATCAAAGCACTCGATGCGCAGAGGAAGCCTTGGAAGCTTGAGACGCTCTTGAATTTCTTCAAGCGCTCGTTTTTTCGCTTCCGACTTATCGACGTGACTTGAAAAATGCTCTTTCGCGTTGGCATTCGCCATGTCCATCAGACGATGACCCGCGCCATCGGTCGGAAATCTCACTTTAACTTTGTGACCACTTCGCTCCTGAAGAACAGCGGCGATGAGATCCATGATCTCTCGACCAAGATCGATCGCGAGCAGAACTTCATCGGGAATCAGCGCTTCGTCGTAGTATTGGTTCAAGTACGAGGTGAGCCACTCTCTGACATCTTCGTCGGGAGAGTTCGCATCCAGCAGCGGAAGAAAATGACCGCGGTTTCCAATAACACGGCCCGATCGAATATGAATCGTCTCAACCAATGTTCCGCGCTCATCACCAAAGTACCCTACAACGTCTTGATCAAGATCCGAAGTGTCGTTCACAACGGCCTGCCGCTCGAGAACGGACTTTACAGCCTCAATCGAATCACGAAAACGCGCGGCTGCTTCGAAGCGCTCACTTTGCGAGGCCGCCTTCATTCTTCCTGTCAGGTCTTTTACGATCTGCTTATCGCGACCTCTTAAGAACTGGATGCTCTGCTTGATATCTTCGCCGTATTCGTCTTTTCCGACGAGGCCTACGCACGGGGCTTTGCAGCGACCTATTTGATGAGTCATACACGGCCGCTTTCGAGTCGCAAAAAACGCATCTTTACAGTCACGAATCATGAAGGTGCGATTTAAGAATTTTATCGTACCCCAGACCGCCGTCCCATTGGTGTAAGGACCAAAGTACATCGCGCCGTCTTTTTTGACCTTCCGAGCGAGGTAAACTCGGGGAAATTTGTCAGCCATCGAAAGACGAATGTACGGATAGCTTTTGTCGTCTTTAAGCCGAATATTGTACCGCGGTCGGTGCTTCTTGATCAGCGAAGCTTCCAACAAAAAGGCTTCAACTTCGGTCTTCGTTAAAATCGTGTCGATCGTCCGAATATTTCGAACCAGAAATCTTGTTTTGGGAGAGTGGTCTTTCGAATCCGTAAGATAGCTTCGAACGCGCGCGCGCAGGCTCTTGGCTTTGCCGACATAGATGATTTTCTCCGCGGCGTTCTTCATTAAATAAACGCCCGGAAGATGCGGAAATTCCCGCACCTTCTCTTTGAGCTCTTCAATGATCTCTTGCTCGGACTTTAAGCGCACAGTGCCGTTAGTTTGCTTCTAAAAACAGATCTCGGCAACTTCTCGGCCCCGTATTGCTGCGAACATGGCGCGAAAGCCCCAGTTTCATCGCGAAATTCTGAACTCGGGACTCGGACTCGTTTCGGATCGACTCATCCAGACGCTGGTGGGCCTCAGAGTCACTGTGAAACGATTTAAATTCAGGAAATGGGTCTCTGAACTCACCCTGATGGCTTCTTGCGCCCATCGCCAAAGCGCGCGCAAAGACTCGCCCGGTTTGCTTCAGCGTTTCAGCATCTTCAATGAGGTCCGCGATTCTCGCTTCCACAACCGGAAGCTTCCAGCCGCGAAATTCTCCAAGACCAAAAAGCTTTCCATAGTTAAAGGCTCGGTACTTCCACGCGTGAACTGGGTTTCCACCAAACAGCGCAAGCTCAATAGCCTGGTACTTTTGAAACACGGCCCGCACGCTCCCCAACGTCCGATCCTGCCTTGGAAGTGCCGCAAGCTCCGCTAGCAATGCTTTTTGATTGAGAGCCAGTGGCACCGCGAACTTGTTCACGGTGTGACCGTAGCGCTTTGGACCCACGAGATTGTAAATGGACTTCACATTCATTTCTAAAAAGAGAATCGCGTCGACAAATTCAGCGATGTTTCTTCGATCAGCCCCCGGAGCGTTTAAGTCCCCCACCCATTGACTCACATCCAAAGTGAAGTGAGTTGAAGAACTATAACCCTCGATAAAGAGACCCGATTGCCGAATAGCTTCTATAGCCCGCCCAAGCTTCTCTTCATCTTGCGGCGTCTCGAGCGGCGGAGTGATCAGTTCAAAGCCATCAAACTTTTCGCCGTTCATCTTCTCTGGAACCACGGACCAAATTCGACCTTGAGGATCTTTAAAGGCCGCCATCATAGTTCCGCGAGCATTGATAAATTTATCCCAGGACTGCATCCGGATACGACTGCCGCCAAATTCATTTCGAACAAATGAAAGCAGCGCCTCGTGGTTTTTGGTGTCTGAAACTTTCGCGGTTGGGCGCAAGGCTTCGTACTCAAACTCTAAGCCCACCCGCGAATGATCAAACGCCGCGGCGAAAGCATCGATCGCCACCAACGAACTGAATAAAAATAAAATGAAGTTTCTTAAAAAACGCACGAATCATCTTAGTCGATTTTCAAGAGAAATTCGAGCCCCACCCCGGCTCTGCCCTAGCGAAACTTCGAAATCTTAACCCGCAACCCGAGCCCAAAACCGTCACTCCGACTGAACCTTAGGCAAATACGTCGAGGCACGACCGAAAAAACGTTAAAAATCAGCAAAGGCCCGCCTCAAAGTCTCGGGTCATATTTGCAACCGACCCATCGTCATGGCGCCTCGCCCGCAGGTCGCATAGTTAAACAGCGACCACATTAACCAATCAGGAGAAATCAAAATGCTTAAGTCTATCATCGCTCTTGCCGCAGTTTTCGCTCTGCCTTTGACCGTTGGCGCCGAAACAGTCAAAAGCACCAAAAGTTCAGTTTCAATAGCACGTGTTGTTCAAATCGTGCCCCTTTCGAAAAACACGGACATGCAAATTTCGGCTGTTGTTGAAGATCTTGGCGGAAGCACTGATGTCAGTCCGACACAAAATATCTTTCTAACGATGTACGCTAAAGGCGAAATGTACGACGTCGAAGCAACATTCTTAATTTCTGACGCTCTCAGCTTCACATCCGCTCGCGCGACATCACCAACGACGTTTGAAGTCGTTGCCACCCAATATGAAGGCGCGGGACTTTTTGATCGCACCTACAAAATCGATGCTTCAAAAGCCATTGCAGATATGAAGGCCGTCAATTGCGCTGGCGATTTCGATTGCGACGCTGCTGAAAAATTCGAGTCGACTGTCGAAGTCACTTTCGAAGAGTAATCTAGCGACTTTCAAATCGTCCGATCAGTTCGGGTCGGACGACACTTTTCCATCCAGAACAGATGCGTTGGCCAAATCGGTGTCACCATCCAAAAGCGACAGCTGAACCATCTGAAGCCGCTTCACTTCATCGCGAATCTTTGCCGCCGCTTCAAATTCTAAACTCTCCGCGTGCTTTCTCATGCTCTTTCGAAGTCTCTCGACCTCTTTCGCCAGTTTCTTTGGATCCATTCCTTCATTTGCAACGCGGTAGACGTTCTCAGGCTCAGCCACTTTCGATGACTTTCCAACACCGCTTCCGCGGCCGCGTCCCATTGGCTGCGGCGCTGGTGTCGCACTCTCGCCATAGATCTCCATCAAGGACTCTCGGATTTTCTTTCGAATCGTGGTCGGGGTAATGCCGTTGGCCAAATTGTACTGCTCTTGAATACCGCGACGACGTGCGGTCTCGCTCATCGCTTTCTTCATCGAGTCCGTAATATTGTCGGCATAAAGAATGACGATACCTTCCGAGTTCCTCGCCGCGCGACCAATCGTCTGAACCAAAGATCTTTCGCTGCGAAGGAATCCCTCTTTGTCGGCGTCGGTGATCGCCACAAGAGAGCACTCAGGAATATCAAGACCCTCGCGCAAAAGATTGATTCCGACCAGGACATCAAAAACCCCAAGCCGCAGATCGCGAATGATCTCGGTCCGTTCCACCGTTTTGATATCGCTATGGAGGTATTTCACTTTAATCCCGAGACCCTCGTAGTACTCGGTCAAATCTTCCGAAGAACGTTTCGTGAGTGTTGTGACAAGGACTCGTTCGCCGCGCTCGATACGAAGGCGGATTTCTTTTAAAAGATCATCGACCTGATGTTTTGCGGGCCTCACTTCGACCTTCGGATCCAAAAGCCCCGTGGGGCGGATGATCTGTTCGATAATAAGACCTTCGGACTTTTGAAGTTCGTAAGGTCCCGGCGTCGCAGAAACATAGATGACAGAATCCATGAGTTTTTCAAACTCTTGAAAATTCAAAGGCCGGTTGTCCAGGGCACTCGGAAGTCTAAAACCAAAATCGACCAGATTCATTTTTCTCGCACGATCGCCTCTGTACATTCCACCGATCTGCGGGACCGTGACGTGGCTTTCGTCGATGAAACAAAGAAACTCGGGCGGAAAATACTCAATCAATGTCGGCGGTGGCTCGCCCGGCTGTCGCCCCGTCAAATGCCGCGAGTAGTTCTCGATCCCTGGACAAAATCCAAGCTCTTCCATCATCTCGATGTCGTAATATGTGCGCTGCTCAAGTCGCTGCGCTTCGACCAGCTTCATTTGATTTTTCATATCGGTCAGGCGTTCAAGAAGCTCGGTCTGAATCGTCTTGATTGCTGACTTCGATTTGTCTTCGCTGGTGACATAGTGGCTACCCGGGTAAATCGCAATTTGATCAAGCTCTTCCAAAGTTTCCCCGCGAAGCGGATCAATCCAAGAAACCTTCTCGATATAGTCGCCAAAGAACTCGACTCGGACCACACGGTCTTCTTCATAGGGCGGATGAATATCGACGACGTCCCCTCGGACCCGAAACTTTCCTCGGTGGAAATCGATGTCATTTCGGGCGTATTGAATTCGAACAAGCTCGCGCAGAAAGTGATCGCGCCGGATTTCAGTTCCACCGACGATGTGAATCATCATGCCTTCGTAGGCCTCCGGAGAACCAAGTCCGTAAATACACGATACTGAACTCACGATAATCACATCGCGACGATCAAACAGCGAGCGTGTCGCCGAGTGGCGCATGCGATCGATCTGCTCGTTGATCGCCGAATCCTTTTCGATGAACGTATCGGACGAAGGAATATAGGCTTCCGGCTGATAGTAGTCGTAGTACGAAACAAAGTACTCGACCGCGTTCTCCGGAAAGAGCTCTTTGAACTCGGCATAAAGCTGAGCCGCTAAGGTTTTATTGGGAGCCAGAATCAAACTTGGAAGATTGGTTTTCGCAATGACGTTTGCCATTGTGAACGTCTTCCCGGATCCCGTCACACCCAAAAGCACCTGGTGCTTCGTTCCGCCCTTGATCTGATCGACGATTTGATCGATCGCTTTGGGCTGATCACCGGCGGGCTTCATTTCAGTTTTAAGTTTAAAATGTCCGACCGGAATTCTGGCGCGGCGGCCGCCCGGCAAAGTCTCGCTCACTTGGCGACTTCCCAGCGCGATCCATCGGCCGTGTCGGCCACTGCGATTCCAAGCTTCACAAGTTCATCGCGAAGTCGGTCGCTCTCTGGAAAGTTCTTCTGAACCTTCGCGCTCCAGCGCGCTTGAACTTTGGATTCGATCTCGGCTCGATCAAGGCCCTTTTTCTTCAAAAGAATGTCATCAAGCTGAACAAGAAAGCTTTCCACGTCTTGCTCAAGAAGCGAGAGAATCTTTCCCTGCTCACGCACCCAATCAATCAATGAACGAGCATTGATGATCGCCTCCGGCGACGGTTTCCCGGGCTTGACGCTTCCATTGTACGCCCGGACCACATTGAAGATTTCGGCGAAAGCTTCGGGCGTATTAAAGTCGTCATCCATGGCTTCATGAAGTTTCACTCGGCCCTTCGTCATCGCCTCCCCCAAAGCTGGTGAAACCGAACCCGTGCTGACAGCGGCACCGTCCGAAACGACGCGATTTGCGTGCGCCAAAGCCGAATAGATTCGCGCTAAACCAGAAACCGCGCGCTCAATGCCGACGTCCGAAAAATCACTGGGACTTCGATAGTGTACGGACAGAATCATGAACTTATAAATTTCAGAATGATACTCACTCAAAAAATCTCTGGCAGTTCGAATATTACCGACCGACTTCGACATTTTCATTCCGCCGAAATTGATCATGTTCCAGTGAAGCCAATACTTCACAAAGGGCTTTCCACTAGCCCCTTCACTTTGCGCCACTTCATTTTCATGGTGCGGAAAAATAAGATCCATCCCACCGCCGTGGATATCGATCGTATCGCCAAAAATCGCCTCGATCATCGCCGAGCACTCGATATGCCAGCCGGGTCGCCCCGGACCCCACGGCGAAGGCCACGAGGGTTCGCCCGGTTTCGCAGGTTTCCAAAGCGAAAAATCCAGAACGTCTTTCTTCTTTTCACCAGGCTGAACGCGTGTCCCCGTCCGCATGTCTTCAATATCGCGTTTTGATAGCTTCCCATAGCCGTCGAAACTGCGAACGGCATACAGGACTTCGCCGTCGACAACATAGGCCTTCCCGTTCTCAATCAACTTCTCAGTCATCGAGATGATCGCCGGCAGATGCTCGGTCACCTTAGGGTTGGACGTATGTGGCCTGAGACCGAGATTCTTAAAATCTGTCTTGTACTCCGAAATGTAGCGCTCGCTAATAACAAGTGAATCGACATTTTCTTTTAAGGAGCGATTCAAAATCCGGTCGTCGATGTCGGTGAAATTCGTAACGCAATTCACTTTTAGACTTTTGGTCTCAAGCCAGTTTCGGACCATATTAATGAAGACGGGTCCGCGGAAGTTTCCAACATGCAAAAAATCGTAGACCGTCGGACCACAAACGTAGATCGACACTTCGCCCGCCTTGATGGGCTTAAACTCTTCTTTGGTTTTCGAAATCGTATTGTAGATTTTAAGCATTCTTTTCCCCGCCTAAGACTAGGCTTTCAGGCAACGATCTACACGATTGATCAGCGACGACTTTGCCAAAAGCGGAACAAGAACTTTAAGCTCCGTTCCTTGCGGCGTTCCGATCACGGCGACGCGAATCGGTTGAAAGAGCTGCTTTCCTTTCACGCCCGTCTGATCCTTCACCCGATCTTGGATCGCAGCGAACTCCGGTTCCGTGATGTACTTTGCAGCGTGCTTTTCCAGCTCCGACTTCCACGCCGCCCACACTTTCAAAGTGTCAGGCCAAGCTTTTACTTCTGTAGCCTCCGGCTTTAATGAAAACTTCGAATCATCCAACGCTTCAAAAAGTTTCGGCGCATCGGCCAATGTCTGCATCGATGTTTTGAAAGCCGACAGTGCGTGATCCCGCCACTGAACATCGTCGCCCTGCGGAATTGTCAAACCCGCTTCCTTCAAGAACGGCTGAAGGCGCGACCAGAGCTCTTCGTGCGGCAGAGCGCGAAGGTACATCGAGTTCATCCAAAGAAGTTTCGTGTCATCGAAAACGGCGGGCGCCGAATTGAATCTCTCGTAGGTGAATAGCTCAATCTGCTCTTCACGTGATAAAATCTCGCGCCCATCCGGTGACGACCAACCCGAGAGCAAAATGAAATTGCAGAGGGCTTCGGGCATGTAACCCTTCAACCGAAAGTCATTGCACGACGTCGCGCCATGACGTTTTGAAAGCTTCTGTTTATCTGGACCCAATATAAATGAGAGATGGCCAAACTTAGGCGAAGCATAACCGAACGCTTCAAATAGCATCATCTGTCGAAGCGTGTTCGACAGATGCTCTTCGGCGCGAAACACGTGCGTGATCTTCATCAATGCATCATCGATCGCGCAGCAAAAATTGTAGACCGGCATTCCGTTCGAACGAATGCAGACGAAATCGCCAACCATGTCCGACGGAAATTTCACTTCACCGCGGACAAGATCGTTAAGTACATACTCACGTTTTTCAGGTTCACCTTTTCGATTCACCTGAAACCGAATCGCCGCAGTCTCGCCCTTTGCCAAGCGGGCGCGCGCTTCCGTCAGTGGAACAAGTGTTTCGGGAGCCTCGATCTGCGGTGGTTTTCCGGTCTTGATCAATCGCTCTTTGATCGCATCAAGCTCAGCATCTGTCCGAAAATCATAATAAGCCCGCCCACTCTCAACGAGTTTCTGCGCGTGCTGAAGATAAATTTCTTTTCGATGACTCTGACGGTACGGACCATACGGTCCCATGTCCGCATGCGTCTCCGGGTGCGGACCTTCATCCCACTTTAAGCCCAGCCACTTCAGGTCATTGATCTGCATTCGCATCGACTCTTCTGTGGACCGCTCAAGATCCGTGTCTTCGACTCGCAGAATGAATTCGCCGCCGGTTTTTTTAGCGTAAAGAAAATTGTAGAGAGCCGTGCGCGCACCACCGACGTGAAGATAACCCGTGGGGCTGGGAGCAAAACGAACTCGGACAGGCGTTGATGACATAAGTTCCTCGTATCGCTCCACAATAAAACGAACCCGGTTGTTTTCACAACCGGGCTCTCCCTTTGAGCGTACTTTTAAGCGATCGGTAACGTGTTCTTCCGGCGGGAAGCGCCAGCTCGAACGACCCTATGTCAGGTCGAGGATGGCCTTAACTTCAGCCTCTTTCATCAACTCGTCGCGGCCTGTTGCCAAGATGAGCTCTTTGATCAGAAGATTTCGAGCCGTATCGAGCATCTTGCGCTCGCCAAAGCTGAGCTCTTTGTCGACTTTGAGCAAAAAGAGATCGCGCAAAACCTCAGCGATCTCGCGAACGCCTCCCGTTTTGATTTTCTCCATGTACTCGCGGTACCGGCGGTTCCAGGTTTGGTTGTCGATCTTTACGTCTGTCTGCTTCAAGATGCTGACAACCAAGGTCGCTTCTTCTTTCGAGATGATCGGACGAAGCCCGACGTTCTTCACGTTGGCCTGCGGGACCATGATCTTCATTCCACTGTCGAGAATCTGAATGCTATAAAACGTCAGCTTCGTTCCCGCGATCTCTTTGGTCTCGATTGCGTTCACTCGTCCGACACCGTGGCCAGGGTAAACAGCATTGTCGCCGACTTTGAATTCAATCGGCTCATCGCTGAGCTCAGCCAAAGTTTTCGTCGCCTCAACAGCGCCCGGACGATAACCACGATTCGAACGTGCAGGAGTCTTCGGAGCCAGCAAAGCCGCGTCAGGATGTACGTACGCCGTTGGATCCACGACCGGAGCCGCGACAACGGGAACAGAAGCAGGTTGTGATTTAGGAGCCACTGTCTTGTAAGCAGGTGCGCCTTTACGGGCCGTCGACGAAATATGCGACGACGAAGTTCTCACATTGGCTTGTACAGCTGTCGTTTTCAAAGGTGCCTTTACCGATGCCTTAAGGGCCACCGAAGTATTTTTAGTTGGAACGGATTTCGATTTCTCCGAAGCCGACTTCGTCTGTGTCGACTTCGTCTGATTGGTTTGCGGAGCTTTCCCCGACGGTTTTGATTTCACGCCTTCCTCCACGAATGACGCTGTGCGGTTTGTTCCACCAAGTCTCGCTCTGACAGCCGCCCCACCGACTAAAATCAGAAACACGACTCAAACTTCATTACGAAGCCCGCAGCCAGCTTTCATCCGGTCGAAGTTATAGCATCTATGACACTCTCCATCAACAAACGGAGACCTTTAACGGCACCCCGTCGCAAGAATTTCAGGCTTTGACAGATGCTAAAGTCACAAGTTCATGATGCTGCGCATCAAATCCTCTCAGATGTGATCTCAGAGGATTTCCTGCGAACTGATTTGAAGATTTTTCTCACGGCCAAAGAGGCCACGAGCGCGATTCGTCACCGGTGAGTGGCTAAAAAACCACTCTAGTGAATTTTCAGACTAATTTACTGCGCGGCTGAAACGATCAAAGCATAGCCCTGCTTGGTGATCGGAACGTTGTAACCACGAACTTCAATTTGATACTGACCAGCAGGAAGAGAAATCGCGACATGCTCGTTGTTGTTCACTCGGTCGGCGACTTCAAATCTCTGTCCACGGCTGTCGATGATCGCAAGATCAAGATCGTTCACCAATGTTTGTGCGGCGGCAGCAGCACCGGGAACGTCCGAGTACACAAGCGTCGCCGTGAGCTCTGTCGCCTTCGCGAGATTCACGGGATACATGTGACGATCGCCAGGCCCGAGGCCGACGCGCTCGTCGACGAGAAGCGACGTCTCAAGCGTCGTCGCTTTTGAAACATCAACGCGGCCGTAGCCTTCATCCATATTCGGTCGAACAGTCGCGAGCTCTTGGCCCCGCGAAGTTCCGACGGCACCGAATTGACCTGGGAACAAATCTTCCGCCGTGTGCATGAGAACAGCTTTTACGATCGCCGCTGTTGGTGATGCGATCTTTCGGTCTTTGATCAAATACTCGCGAACGACAGCCGCAGCACCTGCCACGAGCGGCGTCGACATCGACGTTCCACCCGACCAAACATACTGATCGTTGTAAGCACCCCACAGCGGATCCGACTTCGGATGTCGCGAACGGGTCGATAATATATTTGTGCCCGGCGCGACGACTTCTGGTTTTAAGCGACCATCTAGCGTCGGACCTCGGCTGGAAAACGGCGCAAGGCCCCTTTCGTTTTCCGACAACCGCGAACTCGCCAGAGGCTCGACGCCCCATTTGTCTTTTCCAATGCGAAGCTCGATGAGCTTGGCTTGGATGCCGCCAGTCTCTACCAAATTCTTACTCGCTCCGACCGTTAAAGCATTCTTCGCTGTTCCCGGCGTCGATACAGAATTTCCGTCGATGCGCCCGTCGCGATCAGCGTCTTCGCCGTTATTTCCGGCGGCGAAAAGAATCAAAAATTCAGGATTTGAATAAATGAATTCGTCCACTTGCTGAGCCATGGAATCGTAAACGCCAAAGCTTGCGGCGGATCCCCACGAATTCGTGTGAACGCGCGCCCCTGAAGAATAGGCTTTTCCGAACATGTCTTTGAGCTTTGAAGGGATGCTCAAATTATCAAGCATCGGGCTCCAAAGACTTTGTGGAAGAATCTGCGCCGCCGTTGCTGCGCCCTTCACTTTACCGCTGGAGGCTTGGCCATCGGCCCCAACAGAACCAGCCACGTGCGTGCCGTGCCCCATCGGATCTTCCCAGCTCTTAGAGAAAAGCCCAAAGATGCCGCCCTCTGGAACTCGCGTTTCAAAGTCAGGATGAATTTTTGCGATGTCACCCAAATCCATTCCTGTGTCGGCGAACGCGACGGTCTGCCCCCCGCCGCTGAGCCCTCTGGCCCAAACAGCATCGAAGTTCATCAACTTCGTTCCGCTCTCATAGCCAGTGATGTCCGAGTAGTCGCCCGGCGACGAAGCCCGAAGAAATCGGAAAGCATCATCTCGAAACCACGGTAGCTCGACGGCCGACGATGGTTCGATCCACTCGACGGCATCAATGTCGGTGAGAACCGTTAAGGCGGAGCGGTTTGATTCAACGATCAACGTACGTCCCGAAGCTTTATGAATTTTGATCTGAGCTTTTTTGAAGGTTTGAGATTCCAAACGCTTCGAAAGCGACTTCACATCTTGCCCAGGAAATAGACGAACCACGGAAACGATTTTGGGGTCACCTGAGAAAACGGACGAGGCGCCAAGCTCTGGTGAAAACTTCCACTCGGGTCGGTACAAAGAAATCGCACGAATCCGATTCGACGATCTTGCCAGCACTTGAGCTTTGCGAGCCGTGCTCGCAATAACGACCGCGTTGTCAGGGATGTAGCGAAGAATCGTGAGCTTTAAAGACTTAAAATTAATCAGATCGGCATTGGAGATCGGCTCACGCATTTGCACGACAAAGTGGCGGATCGTTCGCGCATCGGCCTTTTTGTTGTTTCGAAAAACATTTGTGCTGATCCAAGCGGGCCGGCGGCTTTGCGAAGATGCCTTCGACCCCTCCGGCGTCGCCTCAAAGTCAGGCAACAAGAGAACATTGGTCGATTCCGACATATTGGTCAGATCGATATCTCCCGTGCGAAGCCTTAAGCGTTCGCCCGCATCCGAGATGGCGGGCCAAAGGACCGAGCAAAGAGTGAGAAAAAAAGCGGCAACAAAGAGGGCCACTGTGCCCTTGGGAATTTGTCTTTTCATGACGATTACGAAAACATGAGCGCTTTCAAAACAGAACCAGAAATAATGACGCAGCGCTCGTCATCCAATAGAAGCGAGCGACGTGAGTCCATGTGCGCGCAAAAGTTCATCTCGCAGCGGACGATGTTCGATGCTTGAAAGTTTTGGATCACGTTGAAAAATTTTGAAAGCAGCGTCGCGCGACTCCTGCAGAATACGAACGTCGCGAACAATGTTCGCAAGCTTAAATCCTGGAAGGCCTGATTGCCGTGAACCTAAAAATTCGCCGGGGCCTCTGATCTCCAGATCCCGTTCGGAAATAACAAACCCGTCGGTCGTCTCTTCCATCACGCGCACGCGGTCCCGAGCCTCTTCTGAAACCGCCCGGCCCAGCATGAGAAGACAAAAACTTTTGTGCTCGCCGCGACCGACTCGCCCACGAAGCTGATGAAGCTGTGAGAGACCAAAACGTTCTGAATGTTCAATGACGATAATATTTGCGTTGGGAACGTCGACTCCGACTTCGATAACTGTCGTCGCGACAAGAATTTGAAACTCGCCGTCTCGAAAGCTTCGCATCACTTGTTCTTTTTCGTCGGGCTTCATGCGCCCATGCAGAAGTCCTAAGCGAAATTCGGGGAATTTTTCTTTGAGCGTTTCAAACTCCGTCATCGCGTTTTTGAGATCGATTTTTTCACTTTCTTCCACCAGCGGATACACGAAATAGGCTTGGCGGCCTTTTTCGATCTGCGCTTTTACGAAGTTAAGCATTTTGTCGCGGTGGGATTCATAGCCGACCCGAGTCTGTATCGGCGAGCGTCCGACAGGAAGCTCATCGATCACCGACACGTCGAGATCGCCGTAAACTGTCATGGCAAGAGTTCGTGGAATTGGAGTGGCCGTCATGATTAAGAAGTGCGGCGAAATTTCGATTTCGGCGGTTTTTTTAGAGCCTTTGGTCGCAGCGACTTTTTGACCTTTGTTTTTCAATTTTGCGCGTTGATGCACACCGAATCGATGTTGCTCGTCGATGATTACAAGTCCCAGATTTTTGAAAACGACAGCGTCTTCGATCAAGGCGTGGGTTCCGACGGCGAACTGAATTTCACCGCGGTCAAGTAGCGCCTGAGCTTGTGCGCGCTCGGCCGTTTTAATGGAACCCGTAAATAGACCCACTTGAATTCCGAGCGGTTCTAAAAGTTTTTTCGCCGTTCTGTAATGTTGCTCGGCCAAAATTTCTGTCGGAACCATCAGCGCCACTTGGTAGCCATTTTCGATCGCCACCAGAGCCGACATCAGTGCGACGAGAGTTTTTCCACTTCCCACATCTCCTTGTACAAGACGATGCATGGGTTTGGCCGGAGTGTGGCCGGAGAGGTCTTTTACGATCTCGTCAAAAGTTCTTAGCTGCGCTTTAGTCAGTGCAAACGGAAGACTTTGTTTAAGCTTTGTCGCGGCTTCCAGCTTTTTTTCAAACGGAAGCCCTGGCTCTCGGGCCATTCCCTCTTTGCGGGACGCAAGCCAAAGCTCCAGCCAAAAAAACTCTTCAAAAATCAGGCGTCGATGGAACGGTGATTTGAGCTCCGCAAATTCCAAGGTTGCATCCTTGGGCGGGCGATGAACTTTATCGAGCGCCTCAAAGCGCGAAGGAAGTAAGGCTTCCTCAAGAACCCAGCGTGGAAGCTTGTCGAGCTTTTCAAAATCTCCCGGAGAGGCCGCGATGGTCTTTCGAAGCTCATCGAGCACAAATCCGATGAGTTTTCGAAGCTGCCGGTTCGTTACGCCTTCGGTTTCGGGGTAGATCGGCACAACGATGTCGTCGTCGGTCACGGTGTCGGGCGCATCGTCTTGAAGGTCGGGGTGGTGAAACTCGATTTGGCCGCGGTAATGGGTGACCTTGCCGATGACTCTGACTTTTGAAAGCGGTTTGAACCTCTCGAAGTACCCTTTGTAGGGGACTCGAAAAAACTTGCAGTGAATTCGTCCCGTTTCATCCCGAACGATCAGGTCATAGACCTTTCTTCGGCTTTTCCCCAGGGTATAGCTTTTCACGGCCACGACTTCAGCCCTGAGACTTACTAATTCATCGGGTTTAAGGCTTGCGATGCTGCGAGCAGCACGGCGGTCCTCATAAGCGCGTGGGTACCACTCCAAGAGATCCTGAACGGTGAAAACACCGTGATCTTTGAAGCGATCGCCCAACTTTGGTCCGACGCCTTTGATGAACTGGATGGGAGTGTCGAATTTTAAGATCGCCAACATCACTCCTTGGAGACTGAAGCTCTTCTTGGCACACTAAGAGGGTATGTCAAAGTCAGGCAACACGAATCATTCTGAGACACTCGTTCAGTCGGCACTGTCGGAAGCGATCGGCTCCGCTCCGCCATCGGCTGGCAAATTTAAGATCCGCGTCAACTCGCTGATCCCCGATCGTCCGACGACGTTTGACACTTTCATCATGATCAATGGCCGGATGGTTTTGTATTTAAGAGCCGGAGACAAACTTTCTGGAAATAAAATCGCTCACCTTCAACGTGCCGACGTTTTTTATGTCCCTGATGAACAGCGCGCTTTTTTTAAGCGCTACATTTTCGACCGCATGAACGAAGCGGAGCTCGACGTAAAGACCAAGGCCAATGTCTTGCGCGAATCCAGCATGACGCTGGCTGAAGAAATTTTTGAAAAAGAAGACGTGAACGAAGCACTGGCGGATTCGAAAGAGCTCATCACGAATTTTGTCGAATTCATGGAGCAAGAACCAGCGGCGATGTCTCATCTTGTCGGCCTCTCGTCGCATGATTTCTACACTTACAACCACTCGCTGGATGTCGCGATTTATTCGTTGGGTTTAGGGCAAGTTGCGGGCTATTCGGGCGACGACCTTCAAGAATTGGGGCGCGGTGCTCTTTTCCACGACATCGGAAAACGGCATGTGAAAGCCGAGATCATCTGTAAACAAGGTCCTCTTGATGACGTCGAATGGGCGCAGATGCAAAAGCACCCTCAGTACGGTCTTAAAGTTCTCAACGAACACGGAGCTAGCGAAGCCATGAAGGCGTGCTGCTTTGAGCATCACGAAAGTTTCCTTGGGAATGGCTACCCCCAGCAGCTGCCGGGAAATGAAATTCATCCGATGGCTCGAATCGTCGCAATCACTGACACGTACGATGCTTTGACGACCAAGCGCTCTTACAACGAACCGATGTCGCCGATCGCGGCCGTTGAGTTTTTATCTTCAAAGCTTGCTGCCAAGTATGATCCGAATTTACTGCGGGCTCTCAATTCAATTCTCTTTAAAATCAAACCTGCGGTCTGAAAGAAATCAAACCTCCGGTTTGAAAAAATCAAACCTGCCACTACTTCATCAGATCGTTGTAGCCGCCGGCGAAACAACCGGCTTGCGCGTAGCCAAAAGCACGCAGCGCCATTGTCGAGGCACAGCTCGCGATGCCGTCATTGTCGATCAGAATTACGCGATGTTTTGATTCAACACCGACCGAGAGAAGACGCTGGGCTGTTTCTTCCAGCGGACGGAAATCGAAGTTGAAAAATTCTTTCCACGGAACGTTGAGGGCTTCGATATTGGGAATCGCCTTTGATCGCAATCCACCTTTTTTCCCAAGGTACTCAGCCTCGGGACGAACATCGATAATGCGGTAAATTCGAGCCGGTGCTCCATTGTAACTCCATGGCTTCGAGGTCGCCACGTTCTTCATTGCACCTAGGATTTCTTCTTTCGTCACGATGAGAGAACTCACCACTTCGGGTTTCCAAATTGGCTTCGCCTCGGTCGGTGCTTCCGGCGGCTGAAGTGAGCGCTTCGAATCGTCATCGGTGAAAGCCGACTTCGCATTGTCTGGTAAAGCTTCAGTCGTGATTCGTGCTTTCACGGAACCAAAGCGACCGAACCGAACGTCGGAGACTCCCATGTAAGCAAGCATCCACGCCACTCTTCCCTCTTCGCCCTGCCCTTCATCTCCAAGTCCCAAAACAACGACTTTTGACTTTGGACCAATGCCAAGCCTTGCGAGCCTACGAGCAGCTGCGAAAATATCTTTTTGCGGCCAACCGCGCTGATTGGGCGCAGTCTCGGTGTAATCGGCCCAGTTGATTGAAACCGAGCGCGGAATTCGAGCCATCGAATAATCAAACGGCGGACGTGCATCCGCGATGACGACGTCGTCAGAAAGTTCAATAGGTCCCAGTAGTGCGCGACTTCCTTCAAACGATCGCGAGACGGTTTCACGAATCACCGTTGGCTTTGTCTGACACCCGGTCACGAAGACTAAAAAAGCAAAGAGGAGAAACATCGCGGACCGAGCGTCCGTTTCAAAGTTCGTTTTCGATTTCAGACTCTGACCTCGCATCCGAACCTCCGCTCAGAGGTACCCGGTTCTTTTTGCAGAAGCAGCGCGTTTCACGCAGCGCTTCTGCAAAAAGAACCGGGTACCTTCAGGTTTTTTTCATCGTTGGGAAAAGCAGAATGTCGCGGATCGAGGGGCGATCCGTGAGCAGCATCACGATGCGCTCAAGACCAATTCCCACACCACCTGTTGGCGGCATCCCTGTGTCGATGGCGTGAAGAAAATCTTCATCCATCGGCTGAGCTTCTTCATCAACAAGTCGCTGCTTTTCTTGCTCTTGAAGCCTAGCCAACTGATCTTCAGGATCATTGAGCTCGGTATAAGAGTTTCCGATTTCCATATACGCGCAGACGGGTTCGAAGCGCTCAACATGGCCCGGTTTCGTGCGATGTTTTTTCGTGAGCGGGCTGATCTCAATCGGATGATCCATGACAAACGTCGGCTGCCACAAAGCGGGCTCGACGGCTCCATCAAAGATTTCCATAGCGATCGCAGCTCGTGTACCGGGAGTTTTCATCTCAGACCCCAGCGACTTTGCTTTTTTGAATAGCTCATCGATGGATGCCGTGTCGGGATCAATACCTGCGTACTCGCGGATTCCATCGTAGACCGACAGACGACGCCACGGAGGAGCGAAGTTGATCTCTTTTCCTTGGTACATCACGGTCGTTGAACCGGTGATGGTTTTCGCCAAGTGAGCGATCAGCTCTTCAAAACGTTTCATCTGATCATTGTAATCTGTGTAAGCCTCGTACCACTCAAGCATCGTGAACTCAGGATTGTGAGTACGGTCGATGCCTTCGTTTCGAAAGTTCTTTCCGATCTCATAAACTTTTTCGAAGCCACCCACGATGAGGCGTTTCAAATAAAGTTCAGGAGAGATTTTCAGGAAGAGCTTCATATCGAGCGCACGATGGTGTGTCGAAAACGGATAAGCCGCCGCCCCACCGTAGATCGGCTGAAGCACCGGCGTTTCGACTTCTAGGAATCCACGCGAATTGAGCCAATTTCTTGTCTCAGCGATGACCTTCGATCGTTTCACGAAAACTTCTCGCGAGTCGGAATCCGAAATCAAATCAAGATGACGATAGCGGTACTTGATCTCGACGTCTTGAATGCCGTGATATTTTTCCGGAAGTGGCTCTAATGTTTTGCAAAGAATTTTGAATTTTTTCGCGTGAAGTGAGAGCTCACCTTTTTTAGTTTTAAAGATGAATCCTTCAAGACCGACGATGTCTCCAAGGTCGATAAGATCAAAAGCTTTGGCGTCCTCGGGCGAGAGCTCTTCGGTTTTGAGATAAACTTGAATCGATCCCGACTGATCTTGAACGTTAAAGAAAGCCGCTTTTCCCATGGGCCGCTTCGTCATCAGACGCCCGGCGATTTGATAGCGATCCGTCTCACGCTGATCACCAGCGACAAGAATCTCGCCGAACTTTTCGTGGATCGGCTGAATCGTCGATGAACGCTCAAAATTATGTGGGTAAGGATCGATCCCCGCTGCACGAAGTTCGCCAAGCTTTCGGCGCTTCTCGGCCCGCAGTGGATTTTCGTCCACCGACGTCTTTGTCGAGGCAGGGGCCGGCGTGGCTAAGGGCGGAAAGTCGCGGTCGCTCACAGTTTTTTCCCGGTCTGGCTGAATGTCGCCGTTCCGGCGAACGCATCCTGCACGGATTTAAGAAGTTCGATGGCTTCTTTCTTTGGACGTTGGAAAGCGTTTCGACCCATGATCGAACCGAAAGCTCCGCCTTGCGCGAGACCTTGAACCTCTTCAAGAAGTTCTTTGGTTCCCTTCGCTTCGCCGCCCGAGAAAATCACGATGCGACGACCGGCAAACGAGGAATCAACGACGTGCTTCACGCGTTCGGCCATTGTTCCCACGGGAATTCCTTGAGCTTCGTAAACTTTTTTAGCGGCATCTTGTTCGATGTGCGCCGTCGGCGGTTTTACTTTGATCACATGAGCACCCAACTGAGCCGCGATCTGCGCGCCGTACGCGATGACATCGATCGCAGTTTCTCCGGCCTTTGAAAGCTGCTCGCCGCGAGGGTACGACCAGACGACAACCGCAAGACCTGCTTTTTTCGCATCTTGAGTCGCCATCGAAAGTTCTTCGTACATTCCCTTGCGGTCCGCCGAGCCTGGATAAATTGTGAAACCAATCGCGCAGCAGCCGAGGCGAAGAGCATCGTCGATGCCTGAAGAGAGCGCCGAAATCGGAGCTTTGCTCGACCAGAGGCTATCGCTGTTGTTGATTTTCAATATCAGCGGAATTTCGCCTGCGTACTCACGAGCACCAGCTTCGATGAAACCGAGGGGTGCTGCGTAGGCGTTGCAACCGGATTCAATCGCGAGATTGAAGTGATAGTGCGGATCGTAACCTTCTGGGTTCTTCGCGAAACTTCGCGCGGGACCGTGTTCGAAACCTTGATCGACCGGAAGGATGACCATCTTTCCGGTTCCTGCGAGGCGACCGTGATTCAGCATGCGCGCCAAATTCGTGAGAGTTCCAGGGTTGTCAGAACCGTACCAGCTTAGAATTTCGCGAACTCGCGGTGTCATCAGAGTCTCCTAGATGTCGTTTGAGGGCTCAAACTAGCTAGGGCCCCCGGGGAAATCAAGGTATCGAAACCAAGAAATTGGGCGAGTCAAAAGTGAGTCTCTGTGCTATGAGTCAGGCAACTCGGCACGACAATCGGAGACACAATGACCAGCACTTCAACGCCCAACGTCCGGTTTGAGACGACCCCGAATCCGCAGACGTTGCGCTTCACGGCAGACGAGATGCTCGCCAAAAGAAGCGAGAGGGTTTTCACTGATCGCCCGGTTGAATTTAAGTCCGCCATCGAAGCGCAGTTTTCTCCTCTGGCGAAACGACTTTTCGGATTTCCGTGGGCCGCCGGCGTCTATATCGGTCGCGACTTCATTACGGTGACCAAACAAGACTGGGTCGACTGGGACATGATTGCGGAACCTTTGGCCGGCCTCATCGAAGAGCACTTAGAGTCTGGCGCTCCCGTTGTGGCTCCAAAAGCTGCGACATCTGGAGCCGATGGCTCAGGTGCGACGACAAATGATCAATCGGCGAGCACTTCCAGCGATAGTCCGGCGGTTCAAGAGATCAAACGCGTTTTGAACGAAGAAATCCGACCGATGGTTGCTCAAGATGGCGGCGATGTCGTGTTTTCGAAATACGAAGACGGTGTTGTTTATCTTCACATGCAGGGCTCTTGCGCCGGCTGCCCAAGCTCAACCATGACGTTGAAAATGGGCATTGAAACTCGTCTTCAAGACGCAGTTCCCGAAATCCGCGAAGTCGTCGCGATCTAGTTGCGTCGCTCCGCCGGGGCCCAGCCCGGCTGCGCTGTCGCCGGCACGTCTGCCGGCGAATTAGGAATTACTTACTTGTCGAATGGGATTAGGTAGGTGCCGACTTGCACGACGCGGTCGGGATTTTTCTCTTCGACGAGCCAACCGATCAGCTCATCTTGAAAGCGGCGAATGCGGTCGCGGAGTTCCGGAATTTTTTCTGTCGCGATTGGAATGTGAAGAAGTCCCAGCTGCTGCTCTTTAGGGTTCAGGGTCGAAAGGCTCTCGGACCACATTCGAAGAGTCGCTGCGTGATGTTGCTCCATCAGTTCGCGGTCAAAAACTGTGTCCCCCGTATCGAGCACTTTGTCGGTTGAAAACCACGACCCGTCTTCACTTTGAGCGATCAGACCTTGGTTTTTTAGAAGCTGAAGGCTCGCTTCGGCCTCTTCTATAGAAATCCGCTGATTCAGCTTTTTAACGACATACCGAGGCGAAAATTCGAATTCGGGAAGAAGCGCGAGCTCGCGCACCACCATGTGATACCACTCGGCCACGAACTTGATCTGACTCTCTTCGACGAACTCTGTTTTTAAATGACGTCGTGACCGAAGAACTTTTTTCTCGTGAATCTCTTGATCGCGATCACTCAACGAATTTTCCGCTTCGATCAGCGAAATAAAATAATCAGCTTCCGTCTTTGACAGCGACATCTGTTTTGCGAGCCTTAGGCCAATATCGATCGTGAGCGCGCGCTTACCATCCAAAATCAAAGCCAGATAGTTGGGGCTTTTCAATTCAAGAAGACTGCAAAGCCTTCGCATCGAAAACCCCGCCCGTTTTGACTTCTTGAACTCAATCCAATCCTTCAAGAAGTCCGTCGCTTTTGAATAATTCGAAATCGTTTCGATCATTTGTCAGTCACCATGCGCAGCTGCCCGGCGTAAGCTCCAAAGTTGATATGATTTCGTCGACACCGTTTTTTGCCGGTTGCGATAAGCCACCAAGTATTACCAGACCGCGTCCCGGACCCCACAACAAGACCGTCGCTGCGACCGAGCTCGAAACATTTCTGTAGGAGTCGACACACGGATCAGAAGAGGCGATTCGTTTCCAACCAAGTTTCGAAAATTCAGCCTCAACACCCGTGCGATTTAATTTCGCAATCTCAGGAAATTCGGACTCAACAGTTCGAAGCTCAATGAAGGACTCGGCTGAAAAAGTAGAGCTACCGAAAATCGTGTCGGACCAAAGACGCAAACCGTGATCACGAAGCGGATTGGCTCGCGCGTATTCTCGAGGAGTCTCTGCCTCGAAACCAAGTTCGAAACTTTCAAGTTTTCCGCCACCGGATCGTGAAATCGCACCAGCAAATTCGCCCACGATGAGAAGAGCGACAGCCATTAGGATTGATAGAGCCTTCATTTAGGGACCAAACTCGATCGTCGCCGAAAAGTATTCCGTCGCAGACGGGCCACAAGACCCCGTACCACAATCCCAAGTGAAGGACTCCTCGGCTCTCAAGACTACGGGCGCCGTCAAATCACGGCTGACCACCTGGGCACCGGCATGAGCTCGCCGAGTCGTGGAAACCGGATCAACACTGATCAAATTGAAAGAATTCGAGCGAACGTCCAGGACCGGGTCGCCCTTGAACGCAGACTCCGAACGAAGAACGATCACAGCGTTGCCCATCAGTTCGACCTTCTGCCCGTCGATCTCCGAATCGCACGTCAGCGCCGGTTTGACCGTGTACCCGAAACTCTTTAGGTTCCTCCCATCAAAAACATCAATCACGATGTCCTTTTGGCAAACGTCGGAATTTTGAAGAGAATAGCCACCGCCTGGCGTGCGCTGAACCACAGATTTATAAATTCGAACGCGCCCGGTTGTCTGTCGAACGGGCTCAAGGTTCGGCATCGTCACAGATCCGACATTTTCTTCCTGAGGACCGTTCGTCCCTTCGGCATTTGACAGCGTGGGGCCGACAGCCACGGCGACCGTGACCAATAGAAATTTTGCCTGTTTCGAAAGTTTACCCATCTGCAATTCTCCTTTTTCTGATCGCCGTTCGGAATGAACCGCTTGAAGCCATCCTGCCCTTGAAAGAATCATCGAAACAATCTTGCTCTCACAAACAGTCCCTCAAAGCGAAGACGTCTTTGTCTACACCGGCGCTTCGATTACCGAACCCATTTCACTTTCATGGTCGCTTCGCGGATGGACAGACACTCTTTTGAGAATGCGGCTAGAACACTTTCGCTGAATTCCCGCGCGGCCCAGCGAAGATCTTCCAGCGAAGCGGTCTTCACGGGCGTGCCTTCGTTGGAAACATTCACCGCAAAATGAATGAGGCCCGAGGATGGCGAAACAGTCGCAATGGAGATCGAAAGTTTTCCTTCACCGTCCGGAAGAACGACGAAGATGTCATCACCATCGCGGCGAACGGTGAATCGCGACGACTGTCTTGCAACGACGTCTTTGACGATCGCTGCGAGGAGCCGCTGAAGCGCCACCATTTCAGCCAAAGTTGCGTGATGTTTTTCGACGATGAAGTGAACCATGCGCGCACCGCGAATTTCCGACTTCGATAGAAGGTCTTCGCCGTCCACCATGTGCGCAAAGTCGATATCGCAAGGTCCGACCCACGATACGACCGAGTCGCCAAGAAGGCCATGGTCCAAGTACGCATAGAGCGAACGAAGCTGAGTTCCGTCGTACGCAAATTCCTTTTCAATAAACTTGGTCAGCATATCTCTCCCGGGAGGGTACCCGGTTCTTTTTTGAGAAACGCTGCGCGAGACGCGCCGTTTCTCAAAAAAGAACCGGGTACCCTAAAACGCGCGTTGGAAACGTTGGCAGGATTCGCACTGGCCGCAGGGCTTTTCTCCACCAAAGTAACATGGCCACATCAAATCAAACGGCGCACCCAATGTGCGACCGAGTTTCACAATTTCAGTTTTCGTCATGGCAGTGGTGAAGCACTTCACTTCGACGTGGTTCGACGTTGAAAAGTGAAGCGCCTTTGTCATGGACTGCAAATAAGCTTCGGAATTATCCGAAAAAGTCTGAGCTTCTTCGAAGTTAAATCCTGGGATCAGCCAGTTCGCTTTGAGCGATTCGGCGAACGCAGCACCAATGTTGAGGAAAATTCCATTTCGGTTCGGAACCCAGACGGCTTTTGCAGTCTCGGCACTCACTTTAAGATTGTCGATGGAAACTGAAGTCGTGGGAACTTCCATCGAGGCGTCGACCAGCGACGTCTTTGTGAAATCACGAAACCAAGGAAGAGCCACCACGTGGTGACGAACGCCAGCGAGAGCTGCGATCTTCGTCGATCGTTCGATCTCGCGTGCGGCCGCCCGTTGACCATAGTCAAACGTCAGCGCGAGAAGCACTTCGCTCTCTTTTTTTCCTCGAAATAGATTCACCGTCGAATCGAGCCCCGACGAGAGCAAGACGACCGACTTCATTGGGCCTAAACCTTTTTCGACGCTTTCGCCGCGCGAGGCTTCTTTGTCTTTGCTGCGGCTTTCGGCACAGAAGAAGTCTTTTTAGCAGACGAAGTCTTGGTCGAAGCAGAAGCTTTTGGTGCAGCGTCTTGCACCGCTGGTGCCTTCACGTCTTGCACCGCAGGTGCAAAACTCACATCTTTCACCCACTCGGGGACCCAGCGTTTGTTGAAGCGAACTTCGGAGTCCTGCGCTTTTTCGATGAGCTGTTTTCGGACAGTCTCGGCGCGCTCAAGAACAGATCGGCTCACGCGGCCGACGATATCGTTCGGATTTTTTTCGATCGCCTGAAGTGTTTGTTTCAAAAGCGCCGGGATGGACTCTTTCGTGTGAGAGAGACCCAAAAGAACTTGATCGGCTCGATCTACAAACGGCTGCGCTTTTTCGACCAGCGGTCGAAGCAGCGGACGCAAATTTTCACTTTTTAGTTCCGACGCCAGTTTTGATGCTTTGATCTTCGCTGCGGCTTTAAAACCGGGTTTTGCGCTGCTCGTGTGTTCTGACATGACTGAATTCCCCCTCGAAAACTTTCGTCTCCGTTGGTGGGTATCACGTGCGGTGGCCCCCGGCAATCTGGACATCCTGAATCATGAGCTGAATCGTGCGCGAACCTTGGTAGTGATTCCACTGCACTTCTGCGATCACCGACACACGCGAACCAAGCTCTGGTTCAGCGCCGGGTGGTGGCGAAAACCAAATTCCCTGAACGGCCTCAGCGCCCGCTTGAGCGAGTCTCAGCCTCAAATGCCCGCCCTTTAAGGTTCGCACTTGGGCCACCAAGCAGTCGTCGAAACGAAAAAGTGGAATTGGCGACTGCGCACCGAACGGACCCATATGCTCGTGCCAATTCATAAACGAGGGGTTTAGCTCGGAGAAATGACTAATCGCATCGTACTCGAGCACAGATTCGCGAGCCGCACCCGCTGCACCTTGCGCTAAATACCATCGCTCCAATGTCTCGCGGAATTCGTCGAAACGATCACGTTTGGCTTCAAACCCCGCAGCGACGGCGTGCCCACCGAATTGATCAAGACAGTCTGTCGCCGCGTCCATCGCATCTAAAAGACTGATCGACATTCCGTTCGGACCGCGTGCGCTTCCGACAATCGAACCCGCATCACCTTCGATCGCGCCAACGAAGGCAGGAAGTCCAAAACGCTGACTAAAGCGTGTCGCTACAAGTCCGACAACACCGCGATGAAATTTGTCGCTCGCAATAACAATAGCACCGCGAGGCGCTCGGTCTTTTAAAAGGCGTTCAGCTTCATCGTCGGCGGACTTTTGCGACGCCTGCCGATCTTGATTGTTAGAGAGTACACGAGACACCAAGTCTCGCGCACGATCAGGATTGGATTCGGTATAGAGATCGAGCGGCTGAATTCCAGACCCCATGCGAGACAGCGCATTGAGTTTTGGCGCAAATCGCAACGCAACGTCTTGCGCGTTTAAGGGGCGCCCCCAAAGTTCGAGCGCTTTTAGTAGCTCGCGAAGGCCCGGTCGACTCGTCTCTGCCAGCTTTACAAGACCGTGCTTCACTAAAATTCGATTTTCGAATTGAAGAGGAACAAGGTCAGTGATCGTACCAATCGCAAAGCAGTCCAAAAGTATTTTTGGATCAAAGGCGTCTTTGATAAGGCCTTCTTCCAAAAGCGCACGACGCAGGGACAAGATCAGGTAAAAAATCACTCCGGTGCCACACAAATGCCCCAGGCCCGAAGTGCAATCGCCGCGGTTGGGATTCACAACCGCATGTGCTTTTGGAAGAATCACTTTGCCTTCATCGTGCTTTGGCAAATGGTGATCTGTAACAATGACGTCGATTTTAAGTTCGCGCGCTGTTTCGACTTCGTCCATCGCGGTGATTCCAAGATCGATCGAAATCAAAAGCGTGCAGTCAGTTTCCTTTTTTAGTCGCTCGATCGCTTCGCTGTGGAGGCCGTAACCTTCCGTCAGACGCTGCGGTTGGTAGCCACGAACTTTTTCGAAGCCCAAAAGTTCAAAGGCCTGAAGCGCCATCGCAAGACCGCTTGTGCCATCAAGATCGTAATCTCCGTAAAGAACAATCGACTCTTGCTTTGTGCGCGCCTGAACCAATCGCTCAATCGCGCGGTCCATATCTTTTAGAGACATTGGGTCACGAAGCGACTTCAGCGAAGGCTTAAACCACTCGGCCGCCGCTTCGGGCCCGTCTATCCCACGTGAAAAAAGAATTTCGGCCAAAGATTTTGGAAGCCCTTGGGGCCAGTCTTTGAATGTGTCAGAGAGAGTAAAGTCCGGATCACTTGCGCTTCCGTGTGGCCTAGCCGATGAGGCTAAGTTTCGGCGGGCCCAGCGCCGCTGAGCTTGAGGGACCGTCGGAACATTTATCTGTGCCGACGGTTCGGGTGAAGGAGCGATATTCATTGTCATTCCCTCCGTACCGTCACTGTTGAAAACAAGAATCCAAAAGTTCAGTTAGGCCGTTGTCAGCTCCGTGTGAGGGAGACCGCCCGAGGGCACGACCTTTTCCATAACGATGATCAAAGGTGCAGCCACGTAGATCGACGAGTAGGTTCCGACAATAATGCCGATGATAAGAGTGAATGCGATATCCGCGATCACTCCGCCAGCGAACACATAAAGACCCAAACAAGCTAACATCGTCGAACCCGCAGTGAGGAACGTACGTCCCAGCGTATCGTTGATCGCTCTATTGATGATGAAGGAAAGTGGCTTTTCGCGAAACTGCGGCGCTGTCTCTCGGATTCGGTCAAACGTTACGATGGTGTCGTTCAAAGAATAACCAATTAAAGTCAGAACCGAAGCGATGATCTGAATATTCACTTCACGACCAAGAAACGCGAACAATCCAAGAATCATCAACGAGTCGTGCACCAGGCAAATGATGGCGCCCGGGGCGTAAACGTAATCGAAGCGAATCGAAACGTAGATTAAAAGCACCAAGAAGCTGTAGAAGGCCGCCAACATCCCGTTCTTCTTTAGCTCAGATCCGACCTGCGGTCCCACTGTATCGACACGGCGAATGCCCTCGGGCGAAAGCGAGAGCTTTGTGGTCAGCGCCTCTCGAACTTTCGCAAGAACCTCGTTGTTCTTTCGATTCTGTTCACTTTCGTCTTTTCCTTCTGGCGTACCAAGACGAATCAAAAATTCATTCTCACCGCCGAAGCTTTGAACGTTCGGAGACACGACGCCCGCACCTTGAAGCGTGGTTCGTACCTGCTCGGCCGTTGTCGGCGAAGCAAACTGAACCTGCATCTCGGTTCCACCTGCGAAATCGATTCCGTAGTTGAAACCTTTTACGACGATGAAACCAATCGCAAGAAGAGTAAGAATTGTCGTAATAACGCCCATGAGTGGCGCAAGCTTTACGAAGTCATATTTGTAGCCGCGGTCTTGAGGCGACAAGCGGGCTTTGTCTGCGAGATTTTTAGAAGTCATATTTCCGCCGGGTTGTTGTGCCATTGTCGTCCCCTACCACTTGATCGAAGGATTGAATTTTAATCGCAGAACCAAGAGGTCATAAACTGCTCGTGTGCAGAAGACTGCAGTGAACAAAGTGATGAAGAGACCCGTCATCAGCGTGATAGCGAAACCACGAATCGAGCCAGATCCGTAGTACATCAACACGACGCAAACCATGATCGACGTAACGTTCGCGTCGAAGATCGACGAGAAAGCTTTGTCATATCCAAGCGAGATGGCCGAACCCATCGAGACGCCGCTGCGGAGCTCTTCTTTAATGCGCTCATAAATCAGAACGCTGGCGTCGACCGCCATACCAAGACCCAGCGCGAGACCCGCAAGTCCCGGAAGCGTCAGCGAAGCGCCAAGCGCAGAAAGAACTGCGATCGTCAGCATCGTATTGAGACCCAGCGACAAACTCGCAATAAGTCCCGCTGTTCGGTAGTAGAGAATCATGAACAAAAAGACAAACCCAGCGGCGGCCATCGCGCCCATCGTGCCTTTTTTAATCGCGTCCGCACCTACCGAAGGACCCACGGTTCGCTCTTCCAATTGCTCCAAAGCCGCCGGCAAAGCGCCCGACTTCAATGTGATTGATAGAGTTCGTGCCTCTTTCATTGTCTCTTCGTAAGAACGGCTTCCAAGCGTGATCTGACCTTGTGTCGTGATCGGGCTTTGAATCACCGGGGCCGATTTAACGATGCCGTCCAAAAGGATCGCCATCATTTGACCTTTGTGTTTCGTGGTCATTTCGCCAAACTGTCGTCCTCCGACAGCATCGAGGCGGAAACTGACGACCGGTCGGCCAGTTTCACCGGGGGTGACAAAAGCGTCTGTCAAAAGATCGCCCGGAACCGTTTCCGTACTCATCAGCAAATGAGGAATACGACCCGCTTCCATAGTTTCAGCGTTCTCTGGCTTTTCAAAACGAACAATATTTCCGGCTGGGAGCTTACCCTTGAGAGCAAGGTTCAACTTTTCAACATAGGCCGTGTACTTGAGGTCGGGACCAAGTTTGAATCCACCCGTCTTTTCGGCTTCATCAATCAGCGCCTGAAGCTGAGGCTGAGGGAACTCTTGGTTAACGATCATGAAATCAAGACGAGCTGTTTTGTTGATGAGCTCTTTCGCGTTGACCGCATCTTGAATTCCAGGGAGCTGAACAAGAATTCGGTCGTCGCCTTGGGCTGCGATCGACGGCTCGGCCACTCCGAATTCATCAATACGATTTCGAATCGTCTCGATCGAACGTTCAACCGTGCCTTTCGCAAATTCGCGAACATGAAGCTCGGTCATTTCAAAGACAAGACCGCTGCCAGCGCGACTTGAAGCGAATGTGGGACCGTAAATGTCTTCCACTTTTTTCGTGATCGCCGCATCACTGGCTTCAGGAGCAACAACAAGAATTTGTGGTCGATCGACTTCACCGCCAACCGAGATGTCTTGAAAAGAAATCTTCGCGTTCGTGAGCTCGTCGCGAACGGTGGCCATCATGCGTGTGGCCTCTTGCTTGAGCGCGCCCTGAACGTCGACTCGAAGGACCAGGTGGAGACCACCTTGAATATCAAGACCCATGACCATTTTGTCTTGCGACGGCCACCAGATTTTTGAAGTGTCGACGAAATTTGGTAACGCCCAAATGAGGCCCAAGACCGTGACCGCCGAGACAATAAAAAGTCTCCAGCCTAAGTTTTTATTCTTCACGCATTACCACCTTTAGCACCACTCTTTGAAGCGTCCGAAGCGGAAGCATTTTGCGTGATCGCTTGCACCGACGAAGAGATCGCCGAACGAAGCATTTTGACGCGAACGCCGTCGGAGATTTCAAGAGTTACAAATTGATCCGTGAGTCCCTCGACTCGACCGAACATTCCAGTCGAAGTGACAACTTCATCACCGCGCTTCAGCGCAGAGATAAATCCCTGACGAAGCTTCTCGCGCTTTTGCTGAGGACGAAGAATGAGAAAGTAAAAAATTGCGACCATGGCAACAAGCGGAACCATTTGAACCCACGCCGGTGCTGCTTGGCCCGGAGCCGCTTGCGCCTCTGCTTGAGAAGCAAGAATCAACAGCGGCAAAACAACAGACAAACCTAAAACGGCCATCGAACGAACGGACTGAAGCATGCGGACTCCCTGAAGAAATTGTCGGATCGGTTGAGAGAATGTCTCCGCAAGGCCGCTATTGGCAACAGCGAGCTACGACGCAGTGAAGCGGCGGTAGCAGTCGTTTCGGAATGTTTCCCATGAGCCATCGAGAATTGCGGCGCGGGCCTTTCGCATGAGTGCGAAAAAAAAGTGCAAATTATGAATTGTATTGAGGCGTGAGGCCAAAATCTCGTCGCATAAAATCAAATGGCGTAAGTAAGCCCGAGAATAGTGCTTACAGGTATAGCAGTCGCACTCGGGATCCAGCGGGCCCGGATCTTCTCGAAACTCGGCGCGCTTGATCGAAAGTTTTCCGTTCCAAGTGTAAATGGTGCCGTTCCGGGCGACGCGCGTCGGCAGAACACAGTCAAACATGTCAATCCCGCTGTCGACCGCGACGATCAGATCCAGCGGTGTTCCGACACCCATCAGGTAGCGCGGCTTATTTCGCGGCATTTTGTGCGCGACGTCGGGAAGGAGGCGATGCATAAGCTCGATCGGTTCACCGACGGAAAATCCGCCAAGAGCGTAGCCGGGAAGATCTACGGACGTAATTTCCTCTAAACTTTGAAGTCGCAGATCAAGCCGGAGTCCTCCCTGCACGATTCCAAACAGAAGACTTTCTTTTCTCGTCATCGCGTCTTTGGAACGCTGAAGCCAGCGAAGCGTCAGAGCCATGCTGGTTCGAATTTCTTCTTCCGTCGATGGGTGCTTTAAACACTCGTCGAAAGCCATAATGATGTCGCTTCCAAGATCCATCTGAATTTGCATGGACGTTTCAGGAGAGAGAAAGTGCTTGTTGCCGTCGATGTGAGAACGAAATTCGACGCCCTCTTCTGTCAGCTTTCTTAGACCCGCCAACGAGAAAACCTGAAAACCTCCGCTGTCGGTCAAGATCGGACCATGCCAATTCATGAACTTGTGGAGTCCACCCATTTTTTTGATCAGAGCTTCGCCGGGCCGAATGTGGAGATGGTAGGTGTTCCCCAGAACTACCTGACACCCTGAGAATTTTAGCTCTTCCGGCGTCATCGCTTTGACTGTGGCTTTTGTCCCGACCGCCATGAAGACGGGGGTCTGGATTTCACCATGAGCCGTCTGAAGCCTTGCGGCTCTGGCATGTCCCACTTCAGCATCGAGTTTGAAAGTTCCGACCGGAACGGCTTGAGACAAATCAGTCATGATCTGTACGTATCTTGATGATACCAATCGGCTGACCCTCAAAGTGTCGCGCGACGAGGGTTCGTTGATCGAATTCAAACCCGCGGCCGAACCGTTGGCCAAGAATCATTTCGCGAGCGAAAAAATCAAATTTTAGTTTTTCAAATTGAACTGTGCATGCGAACCATTTTCTGCTCTCAGCCCCACAAGTTCCAGTCACGGCGGAGCCGTCTGTTCCTTCACCTTTCCACGTTCCGTCGGCCGTGCGGCGAATTTCAAACGCGGCATCAAGGCCTGTGAGCTCCTCGGGTAAAGCAAAACGAAGAATGCCCATTGCCTCCGGCGAGCCGTAAAAGCCCTGATCTGTTCGTGTTGGAAACTGGGCGACAAAAGCCAAATCGCTACTCACTGTCGGTACAATGTAAATTGCATCGACGCGGGCTTCTGACCGAGGCGCTAGACACACCATCAGCGAAAAGAATGAAACCGCAAACACCCGCATAAATTTCGTATTCGATTTAGTTTTAGATCTCATACTAAAAGCCCCTCTTTTAAAACGTAGCGCGTGGCGCGAGTTTCACCGAGCCGAACTAAAAAACCAGAATCAACAAGCTCATTGAGATCTCGAAGTGCCGACGCTCGCGAGACACCGAATCGCTGGGTCACGTCACGGACCCCAATGTCCCCTCGTGTAGCAAGCTCGGATAGGACCTGCAACTGCCGAACGCGAAGCCTGCTTTTATTTTGATCTGAGTTCATCCGGGGACGCATTGATGAAATTTCAAGCGCTTTTCCAAATTGATGCGCAGGTTTCGGAGCAGGCCAAACCTTAATAAGAACCTGATCGCGCAGCGCCAAGCGATCGCCCTGAAGTTCGAGCCAATCACTTCCCTCGCCCAAAGCTTTTCGAATGCGAGAGACCGCCACAGCTAAAAGTCGATCGTGTCGATCCGGTTCATAGCGATAGCCCCACACGGCTTCCACGACATCCCGCTTGAGACACGAGCCGTGAGTAAGACGAAGTAAAAGCTTTCCCAAAATTCCGCCAAACCCACCGCGCGAAAGCCTCGCGTCACCCTCTGAGAGCGCGATCACTGTGTCCCCAGGCGCACCAAGAACGATCGCCGTCTGCGAAAAATTCAAATCAATCAGCGGAAGGAGTAGTCCAAAGTATCCTGTGTTCAAAAGTTCGACGTCGACTCCGCTTTGCCGATGGGCCACGCGGTCCATCAGATCTCCGAACGGATCTTCGGTGGGCCGAATTTCTTTTTTTCCGTCGCTCGAATGATGGCGACGCTCAGAAAGTCGACGCTCGATCCATGACGAAGCTTCGGGCTGGCCAAGATTTGGTTTGGACTCTCGTCCGCTCTCGTACAGAACTTCGTTTCTGAACTCGGTAATTTTTCGATTCAAATCTCGATGGACATCGCTTAGCTGGGTCTCTCCAGAAAGCCCTTTTTCAGCGGCTAAGAGTGAAAACAAAGCATCATCGGGCCGCTTTTCTAGTCTTGAAATCCAGGCTCTGCGTAGGTGAAGTGCTGCTGTCTGAAGGTAGTTTTGACTTCCGACGATATCCTCCGCTGCCGCTTCCAAAAAGCGTCTGGCTTGGCGCAATCGGCCCCGCAAAATTAATTGGCGAGCAATTTCCAAGCGAAGTTCAGAGCGCGAGTACGAGTCGTCAGGTTTTAAATCTATCAACGCTCTATGAAGACGCGCGACAATTCGGCTCGGGTCCAACCCGAAAACGGCTTCGTATTTTAATAGCGAAATCGTAATCGCGTCGCGAAAACCTTCGTGGCCAGTGCTTGTGGCTAGATCGCGAGCCTGCTTGAGTGCTTTAATACCTCTTCGGGCGCGCCCCGTTGCGACGAGGCTGTGGCCAAGAAGATCAAGACTAAGAATTCGAGCCAGAGGTTGAAGAGGGTCATCAGACACTTCGGCTGATTCCAAAGCTTCACGCGCTAACTTGACGGCCTCCGCGAAATTTCCGCGGACGAAATCCAGGAAACCTTGCGCCTGGGATTTGTAGAACGAAATCAAATCCGTCGAAGAATGAATGTCCGTTAAACGCCGAATGAGTGCGGTCGATTCTTTGTAGCGACCGGCTCGAGAAAATCCGAGCGACAAATAAAACGCAACGATCGCCGTGCGCCGAGGTGAAGCCTTGTCAGAGAGAAGCCTCGAACCAATTGCGAGAGCGCGTTCAAAGTCGCCGCGAAGAACCAAAGTGCCAACCAGAAGTTCGGACGCGCTGGCTTTTTGAAAGTCCGTAAGATGGAAAGCCGCTAGCCGTGACGATTCACCGCGCACGAACAGTTGAGCTAGCTGCTTGTAAGATACCTTCGCCACGTGCCCCCGCTCGCGGTGAAATCCGCGACTTGACCTCAGTTGATTTAACAATAGAATTTAAGAGTGTCGCCCGTTTGCTTTATTACGCTTCATTTTTGAAATTAATAGGGACTGGAGAACTCCTGGAAACCCTTTTAATTCTGAATTTGAAGGGGGAGAACGAAATGAATCGATCTCTTAATACTACTAAAATGACAGTTCGCCCGATGGAAACCGTGTTGCACGTGCTGACGTTGGGATCACTCTTATTTGCCTCAATGAGCGCCACGGGGTGCAATTACAACGACCTTAAAAACCCTGCGAACTTAAGTAGGCCCCGCTCGGAAGCTCCAGCGGGATCAAGCCCTGATGCCTCGGTGGACTTTGCCACCGTCAAGCGACTCGTTTTTGAACCTGCCTGTTTGAAATGCCATGGAGAAACGGCCGCAAAAGCCGGCGTTAGGCTTGATACCTATGCGTTCGCTTCAGCGGCCAGCAGCACAGTCCGCGCCGTCGTAAGCTCTGGCGACATGCCGCCACCGCCGCCAAGAGGCTCAACACTTTCGGCTGAACAGCAATCACTCCTATTTGCGTGGATCGATAGCGGTTCACCAGAAACGGTCGAGATTTCCGATCCCGGCGATGTTCCGCCGGAGCAGCCTGAGCCACCGGAAGCTCCTGTCCCCGAACCTCTGCCGCAGACTCCGTCTGAACCGATGCCGCCGACTGCGCCTGAGCCACAGCCACCGGATTTCGCGTTTGTTTCGCAGAATGTCTTCGTTCCGCATTGCCTAAAGTGCCACGCGAGCGACGTAAAAAAAGGCGATGTTGACCTTGAGATCTATAGCGAAGCGGTGAAGAACTCGTTTGCCACGGGAGCGGCCCTCGACATCGACGATATGCCACGGCGCGCGCCCCCGCTCTCGCCGGAGCTCAAGAAAATCGTTTACGATTGGATCGCTGCGGGAACGCCCGAGTTCGTACCGTGAGCTGACTTTTTTCCGAATTTTTCTACCAATTTTTTTCTATCAATTTTTTCGAGCAAGGACGTTTAAATGACTATCAAATTCAAAACTTCAAAAAATATTTCGACCTTTGTCTTCGCATTTTCATTGCTTGCGCCAGTGGTGCTATCGTCGGTCCTGTCATCAGTCCTGACGCTCAACGCTGCGGCTGCAAGTGTCGCTGGTCAACGGAACCTTTCCACAGGCGATGGAAAAGTTGAATTTCTAGCCATCGGGCGTCCGGGCTTTTTAAAAGTAAAAGGCGAGGGCGCCAAACCAAAAGGCACTGTCAAACTAGTCGATGGCAAAGCCTCCGGAGAGTTCACGGTGGAACTCTCGCAATTTAAAACAGGGATCGAACTTCGCGATGAACATATGAAGGATAAGTACCTCGAAGTCGGAGCACATCCCAAAGCCATTATTCGTTTTAGCGGCATTGAAGTAAAGTCCGGCGCTGGGAAAACAGTCGTGCCAGCCGAGCTCGAGCTGCATGGGCAGAAAAAACCTGTGTCTCTGGAGGCCAAGCTCGACGTACTTGTCGTTGAAGTAACATTTAAGATTAAGCTCTCCGATTTTGGAATCGCGATACCAAGCTACGCTGGCGTCACCGTGGCCGAAGACGTTTCGATCACCGTTGGCTCGACGCTCGTAGAGTCACTTTAAGAAACTTACGCGGGGCTGAGTCCCCGCTTCTATTTTTTGAGCGTGAGGTTTTGAAGATGACGCAAATGTCCCACTTACTTCGACATTTCGCTTTTGCCGTTTTTTCTGCTGCAGTGATCTCTGCAACGTCGGATTTAAATGTGGCGCAGGCTTTTCCAGAACTCACCCGCCACGGTTATGCCAGCTGCACGGCTTGTCATGTATCGCCCAATGGCGGCGGCGTGCTGACGCCTTACGGACGAAATCTTTCGCGTGAACTTTTGAGCACCTGGGGAACACCGCGCGAGGCCGAGGTCGGACACGGCGCACTTCCCGCATCATGGATGGAAAAGTTAGACTCATCGAAAGTTCGCATTGGCGGCGACGCGCGCTTTATCCAAACACACCGCGAGAATAAGAATGTTCGCGCGGGTCAGTTTTTCTTTATGCAGGCCAATGTTGAAGTGGCCTATGACGAAGGACCCTGGGCCGTCGTCGTGTCGACAGGAAAAGTCGAAGACCCTCGCGGAAAAAATGAATTTAAGTTTGTCAGCACAAAGTACTACGGACTGCTTCGTGCGGGAGAAAGTTTTAATCTCCGCGCGGGTCGATTCGCGACCGCATTCGGACTCAACCTTGCCGACCATACTCTCTCGGTGAGGCGACCTCTGGGCCTTGGCCCCGAGGTCGATCGCGATAACATCGAAGCGTCGTGGATCGGCGAGAAGAATCAATACTTCCTAAGCCTGATGGAGACTTCATCAAGCACGTCGGACTCGGATCGTGAGCGCGCAGTTGTTGGTCGCTATGAACGCGTTTTGAACGAGCGTTCGCGCATCGGCGGTAGTTTTTGGCACGGTGATGGAGGCGGGACGACCACGGGTTTTTCACGTGATCTGGCGGGTCTTCATACGATTGTTAATGCCAGCGAAAGTTGGTTCCTCAGCTTCGAACTTGATCGGCAGTGGAGGCATGTGCGGCTGCCTTCTGGAACATCGACAACAGAATCTCAGTATGGTTTTTTAAGAGTGCACTATGAACCGGTGAAAGGCTTGTGGCCGCTTTTGCAGCTGCAACACGAGCGCGGCGACGTTGCCCTTGATTCAAGCGAAGTGAATAAATACGGGGCTGGATTTAATTTCTTTCCGCGCCCGCACTTTGAAATTTTCGGAATTTGGAACCGTGCAATTCGTCAGGACGAATGGAGCGACGAGGCCTACTTGCTTCTCCACTATTACCTTTAGACGCGAAACCAAACGCTGAGATCACCATAGCTAAATAGCCGGAACTTTTGTTCGATCGCGTGGGCGTAGACCCGGCGTACATGCTCGAGATTTGAAAACGCTGCCACCAGGGCAAAAAGCGTCGAGCGCGGCTGATGAAAGTTAGTAAGTAAAACGTCAACCACCCGCCACACGTGACCGGGCCGAATCAAAAGCGACGTCTCGCCGTGAAGATCACCATTTAGACTTTCTGAAAAATGTCCCAGCGCCATCGCCTCAAGAGTTCTTGTCACTGTGGTCCCCACCGCAATGACTCGTCCGCCCCGGGTTTTGGTTTCCTCGATTTTTTTTCTTGTGACCGCAGGAACTTCGGCCACCTCAGCGTGCATGACGTGATCGTCCAGATGATCCACAGTCACCGGCAGAAAAGTTCCAAGCCCCACATGAAGCGTGACGGTAGCAATCTCGACACCACAGGCTTTCAAATCGTCCACAAAAGTTTGATCAAAATGAAAGCTCGCCGTGGGCGCCGCAAGACTTCCACCGGTCTTCGCCCACAAGGACTGATACTCGTGATCGTCGTCGGTTCTTGTGTGCCGCTCACCCCGCGCTTTTTGTATGTAAGGTGGAAGCGGAAGTTCGCCGGCGTGCTCGAAAAAATCCTCGGCGAGAGGCTCGGACGCTCGAAGCTTTTGCGGGCGACCGCGCTCTATGAGCTCAAAACTCACCGTTCCGACTGTTTGCTTTGTGCCCTGCTTCCAGCGGCTGGATGGACACAGAACTTCCCAGTCCGTGAAGCCAGCGGTGTTTCCGTCGGGATTCGACACCACCGGCTTTATAAAGAGTATTTCGAGCCCCTCTTTCGTGAACACGCGGCGCTTAAGAACTTTAGTTTCATTCACGACCCAAAGATCGCCCGGACTAAAAAGCTTCAGGAGTTCAGCGCGTGTGATTTCACGGGGTTTTTCGGCCAGCAAAATGCGGCTCGGCGACACGCGTTCCGTCGCGACCAGGTCTTCGGGGTAATAAAAATCGAGCTCTGATATTTTCACGTGACCGTGGGTCTAGCACAAAAAAAACGCCGCGGTCTTGCTCTAAAGACCGCGGCGCCACCACCACACCAAACCCACATCCGGGGAAAACCCTAATTTCGACTCTGATCGCGACGCACTTTCACCGGGGCCCCCTGTCTCGATCCGCCAGATCGGCGAATCACCCATGCCCCCATCAAAAGATACGTCGCGCTCACTAAAAACAAGAACAGCACATCGGTCATGACGCCCTCTTTAGCCGCGCTCTCACTAACGCCGCGGGAACCACGGCCCTCGCCATGGCCTCGACCGAGGATCCTACCGCTTTAGGTTCGGACCCGCGAAGTGCGGCTTCAAGTTCGGCTAGCTCTTGAGCCGCCTCGGCCAAGATCACTTGCCGAGACCACCGATCGGTCTCGGTTTTAAGAAGCTCGGCCAGCTCTTTTAATGTCTCGACCCCCACACTCCCTTTTCCAAACCGCTCCATGGTGCCCCTCTTTTGGCCCCGCTTCCGTGCTGGACCTTCTGCTGATTCAGACACCCACGGTCACCAAACCGGTTAAAGACTCGGGTAGCAGCGAGGTTAAGATCCCAAAACTTAGGCATAAAAAGCCAGCCAGGCGCTCATTCGGCTCGACTTTTCGAGCCACTTGACAGGAGCTTCGGCCGCCGCGATAGTCACGGGCTCACGTAAACCAAATGAGCGCGAGTGGCGAAATTGGTAGACGCACCAGCTTGAGGTGCTGGCGGCCGCAAGGTCATGGAAGTTCAAGTCTTCTCTCGCGCACCAACTGTCAAAGTATTCGAACTAAAATAACTAGATTTTTTTACTCGGGAGGCCTCAAGACTCCCGATTTTTTTTGTCCCATGGAGGTCGCTGTTTTCAGGCTGTTCGGCCGTCCGATAGTGGTCGGCATCTACAATAAAATGAATGACGACGGTCGTCGGGCTTACGTCGATACGGCGGACAAACTTTCGAATCATTTGTTTGGCCTGGTTTACATTTTCCGGTCGCAAAACCACTTCTCGATAGCGACGCGCAAAATCGGCGAAGTTCTCCATTCCCACGACTCGATCAGCCCCAATCCCACCCTCTGCCTTTAAATCCATGAGTGCCGAATCATGATCTGCTTTCAAGCCCTGAAGACTCTCGAGCTGTTTATAGATTGGACCTGCCGAAACCTCTTTTGGAAGCTCGGGTTCAGCCCCATAATCTTGCTGTTGAGTCGTTCCATCTCTTTTCGACCGGGATTGGACTCATAGTGTTCGCGCACTTTTGCAAAAATCCTTTTGGCGAGACGCTCGTCGACCATGAACTCGTTGATCTTTTCGACCACAAAAGGCTCGAGTTTTTTTGATGGCACGCGGTGTGGGTCACAGTGAAATAGCTTCTTCGAGAGTGTCGAATCACGTTTTGTCGCCCAAGCGTGCTCGTAATAACCGAACTTTCCATTGCAGCCATGAGCCGATTTGCCAACCATAACACTTCCGCATTTTTTGCAGTGAACAAGTCCCGAGAATAGGTACGGCATTTTCCCGTCTTTATGCGGCTTTAGGCGACGAAAATTAGATTCGAGCATTTGATCGGCACGACGAAAACTGACCTCATCAACAATCGCGGGCCATACTGCTTTCGCCTCTTTCATTTCGCCACGATGCGAATAAATCTTTCGTCCAATGTACGCTTGGTTGCGAATCATCTTCTGAAGATTGTCGATCGTGAAAAAACCCATTCGCCGAAAGTTCCCGCCGCCCTCGGTTTCTCGTTTCAACGTATATCCGTTGCTATTGAGCCATGTCGCCGCTGCGGCTAATGAACCTTCACGCAAAAAAGCAGTGAAAGCAGTACGAACCGTTGCCGCCATTTCTTCATCAACTTCTAGAAACCCTCGACGGTCGGGAATCGTTCGGTATCCAACGGGCACCGTGCCTCCGTTATAAAGTCCCCGAGCAGCGCGAGCTGCAACGTTGGCTTCGACACGTTCTGAAGTTTGTTTTCGTTCAAACTGTGCCAGGTTCATCATCTGGAAGAGAACCATTTCGCCCGCTGCCGTCGTCGTGTCGAAATCTTCCCGCAATGAAGAAAACCGACAACCGTGCGCCCGCATCATGTCCCACATCTCAATGAAGTCTTTGATGTTGCGAGAAAGCCGCGAGATTTCCGTCACCATGATGAGATCGATCTCGCCAGTGCGAACTGCACGCAGAAGTTCGATAAGCTTTGGCCGCTTCATGTTTTTAGCCGAAATCCCGGCGTCGACGTAAACGCCTTTGATTTCTCCAAAGGTGCCCATGCGGTTTTTGTATTCGACAGCCTGCCGCAGGCGATCTTCTTGATTCCGAATGGAACCTTCGGGATTCTCGGCCTGTTCTTCTGTGCTGACGCGAATGTAGAGCGCAATCTTGAATGATTGCGTTTTCGACAAGGATTTATAGTGTAACGCTTTTTTAGACATCGGTACCCGTACTTTCTGCCGTATTCGGCGATGAAGTTCCGGGAACCAAAATGTCTTTCTCGTGGAGCTGGCAGAGATGACGATACACCATCTCTGCCCACTCATCAAGAATTCGATCAAACTCTTCTGGACTCACCGTCACGAAATCGACTTCAACCGTTTCCGGTTTCCAAGGAGACTGTTTCATTGACCGAACTCCTCTAGTGTTGTTTTTCCGGTTTAGGTTTCCTGCGCGAAACTCTGTGCGTTGGTGATTTGACCGCATCTGTTCCGGACGAACGTTTTGGTTTCAGAAGTGAAACACTTTGCAATTCGGATTGAAGCTCTTCGACGCGCGGAAGGTCGTCGCGTGCAAGAGCCGTCTTAATTTCGTGCGCAAGCCATGTGACATGGCGGCCGGGTTCATAGTGATCACCCCTAATCTGCGTGAGTTCCTTCGGATCGAATGCGTCCTTGCGATTTCTAATCAGGAAGTTCACGACGTCAGATTTCGTGAGCGATAAAAACCCGCGAGAGGATTCGTTCACTTGTTTAAGCCACGAATCGAGCCGACCACTCTCTTCCGGTCCGAGCGTCACGCGGTCGATTGATTTTCCTGGCGAAGACTTGCCGACAGCTACTGCGGCTGAAGATTCGTCTACCGGCTCCATGTCGTCTCCTTTTCAATGCGATACATGTAATGACCTTCAACCCATTCGCCACCGCCGTTGCGTAGTTCCGACGGAATCCAAATCTTCCGGACGACGGGTTTCAAAAGTTTCGGCGGTTCCGCCTTCGACTTTTCAGAATCATTTTTTGTCGCGAGTGTCGTACAACCAGAAAGCACGCAAAGAAACGCAAGCAGCAGACAATGCTTCATCATAAAGACTCCTTTTTAATTTCGAATTTCGATTTTCCGAACGGACGCAATGTATTGAGAGACGGGAGAATGGAGCGGAGACGGATACAGCGAGGAATGGAGATTTGTGAGCGAGCGAGACAGAGGGGTAGTCAGTTAGTAAATGTACCCGCGCGGCGAAACGTCTAAGTACGCTTTTTTCCTAGAACTTTTCGCGTGTCGTAATGCACGGTAACGCTCGATTGTCCCCACGTTTGCCCGACATGTTTCCCGTAAGTGTCCCCACATATTGCCTGCATATTCTCGCGGAACGTGCCGACGTTATCTGAACACTCGTTGGTAACTGGCGCATTCCATCCGGCACTGATGTAATCTTCCATGTCGATAAAGAAATGGAAATTTTGGGTGTTTTCGCGCACACAGGTTCTTGCGCGAAGAATCTGAACCTTCACCAGTGGATCGCCGATCAGCCAATACACTCGATCGATCTGTTTCATCATCTGATAAAACCTGAGTGTCGATTCGTACGTCGCAAGTGCCTTCGGCCAAATTTCTGCTTCAAACGCGAGAAGCCAATTTTTACTCTCGGATCGGATTCGCGTGTAGCCGTCTGGCCGATGCAATTTTGAGGCTGGCAACCAATCTGGATAATTTTCCACCGAACGCCTGCGCATTTCCTGCTCGGTGAAGTGAGTTACAATCGGAAGTTGGTGCGTTGCCCATTCGCCCAATTGCAAAGCTATCACGTTTCGATCATGCCACAAATGTTCTGAACCGAAACCTTCCTCGCAGAGTTCTCCAAGCGATGGTCGAATCGCGCTAAAACCTCGATCCGTCAAAATCCACGCCTTGAAATTCTGCTCAACGGCTTCAGCGGTCGTGATAAACTTATACCGCGCCAATCGCTCGAGCGCTTTATAAGTTGAATAAGGTGTCAGGGGTCGACCAACCGCTTCATGAACTGTTGCCGTGGAGGCGAGTTTCCACTTCCAAAGAAAATGAAGAATCTTGCTGTCGCGATCGGTGAAGAGTCGTCCGCAGCCCTTTCGCCCAAGGTTTCGCGTAAGGCTCAATAGGTCTTGATTCACTTGCATTTAGTTTTCTCCCGTTTCGGCTAGGCGAAGAGATACGTTTGAACTTCTTCGAGCTTCGGCCCGAACTTCCAAACGGCTCGACCCTTGATGTAAGGATTGATCTCAAACGCGCGCTTCGTACCGAGCGCCGACACACTTGAAACTTGGTTTGGCATCGGGAAGCAAAGCACGCCTGGCAAATTCGATTTAACCGTCTGATCAAAACTTGAAGCGTCTGGTTTCTGAGTCGCAACAATAAGGTGAACGCCAGCCGCTCGTCCCTGGCGTGCGATGCGATTGACGGCGGCCCGTGCGTCGTTTTGCAACTCTTTGTCGACTTCTCCGTCTCGCGCATAGAGCTGGGCGATCTCGTCAACAATGATGAACGTTCGACGGATTTCTTCAAGGCGTCCTTCGGTCAAATCCCCTTTGTACCCGACTTGTTTCTTTCGATACTCGTCGAGGTTTGAAACGCCGACCGTCGATAGCGCCTTGAACCGTGGCTCAAGGCTTGCGCCGATTGATACGAGAAATTCGATGCTGCGCTTTGCGCCATCAATACACGACACGTTGTTACCGAGATTTTTCGCGTGGTTTCGAATATCGGCCGACTCCATGCCGCCTTTGAAGTCGAGGAAAAACACGTCCGACTCTGGGTTATTCAACGTCAAAACCGTCGTCGCAACCTTTAGAAAGTTCGACTTTCCGCCGCCGGTTTGTCCTGCGACAAGAATGTGACCGACATCTCGCATGTTGATGTGGATCGTACCTTCGTGCGAATGACCAATCGGAATTTATTTCGATTTTGCTTTTGTCATTTTCGTCTTGATGAAGTTTAACGACAGTCACGTTTAAGACTGATTCAATTCGCTTAATCTCTTTTTCGAAATCCGCTTTCGGAATGCCATGACAGAGGAGCCGAAGCTTGCGAACGTAATCGTCAACTCGAAGATCTTCGATCAACGATGGAAGTCGTCCGTTACATTTTAGATTCGCTGCGCTGAACGCATCCTTGAGGCGATTCAAAAGCCGGTTTCGTGCTCCTGCTCGCGCAACACCCCACAAGACCCAACCAGAAATGAGGCTTGCATAGGTAAGGAAGAGGCGAAGCGAACCACCAAGCCGAAACTTTAAACCCAAACTTCCCAATATCCACGAGTCCAACCGAAAGTAGAAAACCAAGGCCAATAACAGCCCCGCATAACAAGTCTTGGCCGGAACACGATTGTTGAGAATGCCTGAAGCAATCTCTTCAGCCGCCGCCCATAAGAATCGTCCAACTGACACCGCGATGTCCGCGAAGTCTCGATTTTTCCTTTGATACTCCATATACTATTTTTCCTCTCGTTTTGGTTCGTCGATAATTAAGTAAAACTCAGTTCCTCGTTTTACTTCGATGATGTTTGGTGAAGACTTCATCTCTTCCATCAGACTCTGGCTTTGCTCGAGCGCGGCTTTCGACGCACCCGAAAACGCCGCATCTCGCATCGACTTTTTCTCGGGCGCGCCCCACAAGTTCGAACCACTCGAATTTGTTTGAAGTCCGTCTGCCATTCCGCCTAAGACTCCGAAACCGATTGCCATGCCCATCTTTTTCGATCGTGCTCCGACGAACGCGCCTTTAAGCCCTAAAATTTTGTCCTCAACATCAAAGGCCTGACCAAGAATTCGAAATGATTCACCACTTGGAAAAATGGCTCGATCAAACTGAACAAAGAGCCGCTCTTCCGTCGACTTTCCTCGGCCAAAAAGCGTTGTCCGTTCGGGAAAAAGTATTTCGCCATCCACCTTAAGAGCAGATAGAAGGCGCGCTTTGACGACTCCATTGGAGGCGCCACTTTCGAGAATCGCTCTTGCCTCTGAACCAACTGGTATGTCAGATGCACGACTCAAATTGACGACTCGAATCCCACCAGCGATGCCGGTCGACGACCTGGCCCGTGTGATTCGATTCAAAGGTTCTCGCCCATTCAAAAATGGTGCATCGACAATCGGTAGATCCTGTATGATCCCCGGCACACTCATCTCTTGGCCGCGTAGGTCGCTAAAATCTTTTTTGCCCGAAAATAGAAACGTGAAGATGCCAATCACGATTGCAATCGGCAGCGCCACTGCTTTTAAGGCGGCCGTACTCACTGTTTCTTTAAGTCCATTCCATGTTCGAAAATAGGCTGCATGACCCCAGCGAAAAGCTCGACCTTCCCTTTGGATAAATACTTCCGCCTGCGGTTGATTTTCATTCATGGAACTTCACCTCGTATTGGGAGTCTTTCGGATCTCTCACGATCAATATGTCGTCGCCGAGGCTTTGCACCGTGATCAGATCGAACGCGCATCTGCGATTTTCCAGATAAACAACCACGTTGGTTCGGCCTGTCGAATGAAGTGCGCTTATCAGCAAATCGTTCCTGATCTGTTTGAAATCAAAAATCGCCGCACCCGGTACGACTTCTTTCGGCTTAAATGGAAAGTTCAGAGTCGTGATTCGGCCGCGCGCGATTCGCACAGCACGCGTTTGCTTGTCGTCACATTGGATTGTTTTTTCTTTCTCGCCTCGTCCAAGACTGGTTCCGACCCAAAAGATGCAAAAGAAAACCAGTAGCGCGTACCTCATCGACGAACCTCCTTGGAATCAATTGCAACGGCGTCGTTCAGCCTTAAGCCGTATGGATTGAGTTCAGTCGGATCGATTTCTTCGAATGTCACTTTGACCACCGTCTTCAATGCCGAACGGATTTCGCCAATGGCCAGGACGCGATCAAAATCGATTGTCGCCGCATCCTTATTTACGACCGCTTTGCGAAAGACCGTGGCTTGCGTGAGGCCGCGCGTTTTCATTTCTCGCTGTTCGGTTTCACGAATCTCGGTTTGCCGTTTTGAAATGAAAACGTCCGGCGCTAGAGCTGCGGAGTCGAAACGAGCCTTTAGCATCAGCTTTAGCGCCAGTTCGATATCGTGTTCAGTTCGATTCAGTGGTGTCATGCGAACAATTTCTAGGCCGCGACTTGATCGCTCGACGATCGCCGGTTCTTTGTCGTGCAGAAAAAGAACGGCGAGCGACAAGAGCATGTCGGCTAAGATCAAGACTTTGACCACCGTTCGAAGAAACCCATTTTCTTTTGATAGCGAATCTACTGTCGATGAAAATTTCATTTGCAGTACCTCCTTGAATCTATATTGTTAGAATTTACTTTTCGTCCGAGGCGAGACCTTTGACGAATCCTTTGGCCGAGCGTATGGGAGTCGCTGCGAGTCCGGTGATTCCTGGCGGGGTCATGGCAACTGCTCCCAAAATCACACCGCCGAGGGCCGCCGCCCCAGAATGCAGGCCGCCGCGCAGAAGTTTGCCAACAACGAGAGGGGTCACAACGACTGAAAATGCGAGCAGAACATTCAGCAAAATAGCCGTTAGAAAATCGACGTCATACTCAGGTCGATTGATCTCGGACAGCGCGAAGCTCCAAAGAAGTGCTGCCAAAACACTCCACGTCACCTTCCAACACGACACTTCAATGAGCGATTGAAATAGACCCTTCGTTGCGTGCGCTGTCGACGGCAACACAAAGGCCGCGATCAACAGCGGCGAAAAAATATAGAGCAGAGTCCACGTGAAAAGAAAAAGCGTGTCGGCCATATAGACGCTTATGTAGAGCAGAAAAAAGGTCAGATTGCTGATAAGCAGCAATACCGAGTCTTTCACCGAGACCCAAGACCACGTCAGTGTTTCGATCTTGTCACCAAGGCGACCAAGCACGAGTTTGAAATTCGTGAGTTGGCCGACTTCGCGAGCGACCGCATCGGTGATGTCGGCGATCGTGTTCATGATCTCGGGTAAAGCTACCAGCAAAAATGCCGCAATAGTCGCGCGCCCAACAAGGCTCAAAAATTCTGGTACCTGACCTAACGGCATTCGGAAATAGTTGATAACAACGCCGAGAAGTAAAAGGCTCAGAATGATGCTATAGAAGAGACTCGCAAAAATCGCGTGAATCTGTTTCGCCTCGCTCGCTAGCCATGTCATATCCATATCAAAACCTCGGGGTATCAAACCCTGCTGCAATCGTTTTCATTTTCGCCTTCAGTCTCTTTCCTTCGGCGAGGTATTGCGATGTCTTGTCTTTTTCTTGCTTGTTCTGAACGGCCATCGCCTGGGCTTGAAGTTTCAAACCTTGCCCGGTCGCTCGGATCTGTTGGTTTAAAACGTGGATCATCACCCCAAGCGATTGCGCGGTAAGTTTTGCGGCACCTCCTGGCGATACCGAGTGCGAATAGGTTTTGATCTCTTCGCCAATTCGATCAAGTTTCTGCGTGTAGTCGTTCAATTCGTTGTTGAAGGTGAGCGCCTCCGCGACAGTCTGGTCGGTATTTCGCTGGACCTTCGCGACTTGCGAATCGACCGCGCGACCAAAAACGGTTTCCACGGTGTTCAACGCTTGATCGACGCCACGAAGCTCTCGGTACAAGCCCGGATCGATGCGGACACCAAGAGTCTCGGCCATCGCAAGCGAATCGTTGATACCGCGATTTACTTCTCGCAGAAGTCCTAGCGTGTCGCTGCTCTGACCTAGGATTTGTTGAAGCTGCGCAAGTTGCTGAACCGCGTTTGCGAGGATCTGCGCCAAGACGGCGACATCTGCTCCCCAAATATCAGCGTGTGCAGTTCTCGGCGCAGGCAATAGAAGGCCCAGCACTGTGAACACAGTGCAAACTAGTTTTTTCACTCTCTATCCTTTCAGTTAAAATCTATTCGACGCCGTCTCTGAAGCCGATGCGCCATGTGGGAATTCTTTGGCAAGTATCTCTAGCAGCTCCGAATTCGTGGCACTGGGATGCTCTAGTCGTCGTACTTCTAGCTTTTTTAAGTCCTGTGGATCTGTCGTTGCGAGCCAATATTCAAGCGGCGTGCTTTCAATCACGACGACCTGCTTTTCGTCGCCTGCGATGAGAAACGCTTCCGAAAAATATCCTTTCTTCGAAATCACACTCTCAACCAGATTCGCTTCTCGTTCATTGAGCAGCAGCGTGTCTTTAAGCGACGCGAGATTTCCGCCAGTTTGCTTCAGCACCCACTTAATCGACGAGTTCGGTAAAATTGCCGAAGCCACCTTTGATTTTGCGAAGTCGTCCATCGTCTGAGAAATTGCGATGGCAGACGCTTTGTATTTTCGAAAAGTCCGAAAAACCTCGGCGATAAATCTTGAACCGGCATCATTTTCGAGAAGTCGCCAGCATTCGTCGAACACAACGAACTTCGAACTCACGCGGTCCTTTTGCACTTCTCGCCAGATCAGATCAGTAATCAAAAACAGGCAAACGGCTTGAAGGTCGGGCTGCGATTCCAGACCCTTCAGATCAAAACAGACGATCCGGCTCTGAAGTTCGAGATTCGTTTTTCGATCGACAAATTTTCCAAATGGCGAATCACCGCACCATGGCCCGAGAATCTTTCCCATGCGCTGAAGAAGCGGGTCTTGGTTTGTAAGCAAGCGTTCGCGCAAGTGCGAAAGTCTCGGCTCTGGCTCTTCACGCAAAATATCTTTAATTGCTTGTTCAATCTCGGATCGTTCAAGCTTGCCAATACCGCTTGCCGCATCTTCTTTCGTCATCATTTCCACGAGCGATGTCACGAACTTAATTTTCTGATCGATAGCTTCTGGCGTCGACTCGTTCAGATCAAATGGGTTCAGGGCGAGGCTGCTGTTTGCACCAAGCGGAATATATTGACCTTCCAATTGTTCAGCGACTTTTCGGTAGCTCCCGCCGATGTCCAATATGAAAACCCTCGGATTTTCTTTTGCGAGATGCGAAATCAAAATGTTCGTAAGGAACGACTTTCCGCTTCCAGAACCTCCGCTGACGACTTGATTGAAGTTCGTAAGCCGTGGACTAAATGGATCGAATCCAATCACAGCACCCCGGCGATTTCGAAGCAAAATGCGCGGCTCTTCATGTCCGGACCAGTCACCATAAATCGGCAAAAAGTCGGCGAGGACACTAGTGTTCATTCGTCGCGAGCGTTCTTTGGCACGGCCATTTGGCATCGCTAGTTCTAGAAACATGGGTGATGCCGCAAGCGACTCGGTCATTCCTTCCGCGCCCGAAAGCTCGCGGAAGGTCTGAAGAACTTTTGCGACTTGTTCCTCTAGGATCGATTCGCTTTCGGATCGCAGAACGACGTTCATTGAAACGCCAAAAATTTTTTCTTGGCCAGCGACGCGTCCACTTAGCAACGCTTCAATATCTTTGAGCTTCGCTTCGCTCTCGAGATCCGAAACACCTTTTTTGCCCGCGTACATCGCATAGGCGATTCGACGCTGGGTCTCGAGTGCCATTGTTTCTCGATCCTGGTTCAAAACTTCGATCGACAAAAATAGTCTCGAATCAAACGGCATCGAATGAAGCTTTTCGCTCATCGACGCATATGTGTGATCGGGCATGATCTTAAGCGATAAGACTCGGTGATGAACGTGGCCCAACGCAAAACCCTTAAGCGACATCACCATGTCACTTAAAACAAGATCGTCGCGAATGTCCTCGCGATTGAAATTCAATCCGTTCAATGGAAATTTTGGATTCCATTGGTCGAAAAGAAGTTGAAAGGCATCTTCCTCCGAGAGTTCAACGGAACCCACGCCCAAAGTCTCGAGGCCCTGACGAACGTCCGATGCAGTCCTAGCGAAAGCTCGAAGTTCGGTTTCCAGTTTCTCGGGTGGAAGCTCCTGCTCTACCTCTCTTTTCCAGAGTGGAAAGCGGCTCTTCTGCGCCACGGGCTTACGGTCGAACGGCTTTCGCAATACGAGATAAAGACGGTGCTGTGGGACTAATCCTGTCTCACCCAGCTTCGTCAGTCTCGCTAGTCGCTCGTCCATCAGCTTCGTAACCAATGGGTGTGCATCCGCGACCGCCATATCGCGATGTCGATCCCGAAGCTTTGAATCAGATAAGTGAATTCCTTGGACAAACTGAATTGATAGGCCGCTCGGAAGTCCATTCAGAAAATCACACGCGACATGATGAACCGAATTCAATTCCTCATCGGTGGCACACGAGACGTCGCGCGGCTTCAATTGCAAAACAGTACCGAGTGAAAAGTCCTTAAAAACGAGAACACCTTCCTCGAATCCCCAGACTTCAAGTTTTTCCGCAAGTGACGACGTCATCAATATTTTCTTCCGATCTTTTTTCTAAATTGTTTGCGCGCAGTTGCGAGCGGAAATCCGCTCAAGACACCCGGCGCAATCTGAAATCTCGCCAGATGCAAAAAATAGTTATCAGGCTTTCCGGTCTTTCCAATGCGAAGGCCAATCCCGAGCAGTATGCTTGGCAGCCACGTCCAACAAAATTTGTATGGAAGCCCGCCAAACAGTAGATTTAGGATTGCGAGCATCGAGAAGACCAAAAATAGATCAACGATTTCAAAACCGAAGACCAAAGTTTTCTTCTCGAGGCACCGATAGACTTCTGAAGTTTTTAGCGACATCGAATTCTCCCCGCTAGTGAATCAAGCCGCGAACGAGCGCGATGATACTTTCAGCCCCGAATCCGACGATCGCACCGATCACGGCATAGAAGAGATGTTGCCTCGCATTCGCGTGTCCCATCGTGAAGCTAAAGCCCGCGATCACAAGACCACAGATTGCAGCAAGCGGAAGCAGCGTTCCGACGAGCTTCGATTGCACCGCCTGCAACGAACTTTCGACGCTACCAAACGCGAGGAAAGGAAAGGCCGTGATCGCGAGGCACGCCGGGAGCACGAGCTTTGGAAAATTCAGTTTCACGAATGACCGGTGTTGCTCTTGCGGGAGTTCGTTTTTTTTCAAGTTGCACGAATTGTTCATAGGTAAGATCCTCATTTTTCGTTATTGATTTCAGTCGTGAAAATATTTTGCGTCTGATCAAATTGCGCGGATTCACTCGTATTCCGCGCTTTCTTCTTCATCGTCGTCGAAACAATCGACGTCCTCTTCACCGAGTTCCTCGTCGTCGCAGATAACCAGGTTCAAGGCGCACAGGACTTCGGCGAAGTATCCCGAAATGTCGGAGTCTCTGTTTTGTTCGTAGGGGATCAATTGCAAAATTTCTTCGAGGCGGTTGTAAGTGGCGAGCGCCACGTCGTGATCGCAATGGGCCGTCCAACCGTCGATGTCATTTTCTAGAAAACGTCGAAGCGAATCCATCGCGCTATTCAATTCGACGTGAGACTCGTCGCACGTAGTCAGATCAAAAAGCTCTTCAACCCGCTCGAGAAGCGATTCGTTTAAGCGCATGACGGATCTCCGGTGTTAATAGGTTGGGATTCGATTTCGACGATCATGCGCTTCAGGCGAGACACCGCCGCCTCGAGAACTTGCTCCACGAGATTCACGCCGCACCGAATGTCTCGGGCGATTTCTGCTAGCGTGTAATCACACCAAAAGTGCAGGTAGATGACTCGTTTCTGAGTTTCGGTGAGTTTGCCAAGCGCCGCCTTCAAGGCTGTATGCTCGATGCTTTCAAACTCTTTTATTTGCGCAGTGGGGTCGTACACTCTGGCCTCCTTCAATTGTGGTAGAGAGGCACGAACCGGAAATGTTTCGTCGACAGCAACGACGTCATCGCACGCACCTCTCATAAGTCGGCGGGTGGTGACATTGTCCCCGTGCAGTTTTTTTAGACGCGAAAGCGCGCGGGCTTTGATCCGGTGGATTGCGGCGCGGGTCATGTTTAGTTGGGAAGCAATTTGCCTTTCAGTCTGACCTTCAAGAAAAGTTCGCCGCAGAACCGATGCCGATTTCGGCGAAAGTCCCGACAGCAGGTCCGCACAGAGTTGCTGGTTTGATCGATTCTGATCGTGATCGAATTGTTCAAAAATCGACTGGCTTTGCTCTTCGCGTCGCTTCTCGTAAATATCCGGCGGCAAGAGCGATTCCCGTCGCGACGATTCAAACGATTTGAGGTATCCGAGCCAAGTTTCCACGCTCCAACTTGGACTTAACGATCTGATTTGATTGTTCGACCGCTGAACGCCTTCATAGGTTAACCAAGGTCTTGATTGATTCGATTCCACTGCTTCGCTCCTTGCGCGCGATTGTTTGTTGCCGCGTGCGAGGAGCGTGGTTTGCGAGTTCAGACCCACCGCGTGCCAGAGGGGATAAGCCTTTGATAGAATTGAAGAAGATGAGGAAAAGAGGGGTACGTGCGAAATCGCACCTTTTGATGGTTTACGTGCGGTTTCGCACGTCGGTTTCTGTGATCTGATTGATTTCAATGACTTAAGAGCGTGCGGAATCGCACGTTGTGCGGGTTAGCCGCACGCTCATGGCGAAAAATAAAAAAGCGCGAGAGGTCTCGCGCTCGGATGATCGTGATTTTTAGTTCAGGGGTGAACTTGGATTCAGTCGACGTTCCCGCGCGCGATGCGCGCGGTCCCTAAGTGATGCTGATTCACCGGCTAGTCAAAACGCAGGGCTTTAATTCGGGTCGATGATGACGAGTCGCCCAGTTCCTGATTCCACGAGCACGTTGTCCGGCTTCAATCTGACAAGAACTCTAGACCCATTTT